>CBHWDR010000054.1:0-10662 GCA_966112575.1 uncultured Chitinophagales bacterium | reverse complement strand
CTGATCTCTGATCTCTGATCTCTGATCTCTCATCTTCAATCACTCATCGTCACTGATCATTGATTACTGATCACTCATCACCTACAGGTCCTTCTTGCGGAAGGAGCGGATGGCCAGGAGCACGGGCACGACGGTCCAGATGAGGAGGATGCCTGCGGTATAGAGGAGGCCAAGGCCACTGCCGAGGAACTCTTTATACGTAGCGCCGGTATAGCCCATCAGGGCGCTCACATCGAGCTGCAGCATCATGTAGATCCTTCCGAGGTCGATGGGGTTGAAGGAGGAGAGGAGGAGCGTGATCTTCTCCAGCGGGTAGTCGCTGAAGGTGAAGAGGATGAGGAGGAGCAGCCCGTCGTAGATCAGGGCGAAGTAGAACCAGAGCATAAGGGCGATGCCGATGCCCCTGGCCTTGTCTTTCGACCGAACGGAAGCGTAAAAGGCGATCGAGGTGAATACAAGGGTCAGCAGCGAACCCACCAGCAGCAGGGCCATGCCCGTGCTGTTGAACTGGTAAAAGAGAACAGGAATGCCTACGCCGATCAGGAAGGCGACCACGAGTGAGGAGGCAAGGCCGGTGTATTCGCTGAGCAGGACCTTCTTCCGGCTGACCGGCTGGGTGAGCATCAGCTCGATGAATTCATAGGAGTTGTACCAGTGTATGGTGGCGAACACCATGCTCACCAGGGGCACTACGATCAGGACGATATTGAGCAGGCTCAGGATGGCCTTGCTGCTGTTCTCTTCCATCTGGAAAAAGCTCATCGAAACGATCAGCAGGAAGGCCGTGTAGGCCAGCACCACCTTGTTCCGGATGATATCATACAGCACATATTTGGAGATCTTCAGCATGGTGGTCAGTTTGCGATTTTAAGATAAGTGAGCTCTTTCTTCTGCAGGCCTTCGCGCATTACCGCGGCGATGGCCTTGCTCAGGCGCTGCTCGCCGGTTTGTTCGAAGAGCTGCCCGATCGACTGGAAGAAGACCAGCTTGCCGTCTTGCAGGTAGAGGATATCGGTGGTGAGGTCTTCGAGGTCGCTGAGCACGTGGGAGGTGATGAGGATGAGTTTTCCTTTCTGCTTCTCGGCTACGATCTTCTCTTTCAGGATCTCGGTGGCCAGGGGGTCGAGGCCGGCAGTGGGTTCATCGAGGATCAGTACTTCGGCGTCGAAAAGGAAGGCCAGCGCAGCGCTCACCTTCTGCCTCGTGCCGCCCGAGAGGGAGCGCATGGATTTGTCGAGCAGGGTATCGAGCTTAAAGCGGAAGTAGAGCTCCTCATCCAGCTTCTCGCCCTTGCGCAACTCCTTGATCATGCCGAAGACCTGGCCGATCTTCATGTTCTCCGGGTACTGCCCGATCTGGGGCATGTAGCCGATCTTGCGGCGGTAGTCTACCGAACCCCTGATCGACTCGCCGTTGAAGGCGATCGTTCCGCGGTCGGGGGTCACCAGGCCGAGAATGCTTTTGATCAGCGTGGTCTTGCCCGAGCCGTTCGGCCCGATCAGGGAGATCACCTGTCCTTTGCGGAACTCCGCATTGATATCGTCAAGGGCCTGCAGCTTCCTGAAGCGTTTGCCCAGGTGGTCAATTCGAATCATAATGGTACCTCCTCATGGCCGGCTGTTCGTCGGTCAGGTTTTCCGGGGTTAAACTGGGAATGGCCTTCTCCGCCTTGTCGAGCAGCGAAACCATGAAGGAACGAAGCAGGAGCACCGAGTTGGGGTTCTGCTCGATCACCATCGAGTACATGCTCACCGGGTGGTAGGCCACGTCGCCCTGGCCATCGCGGTTGATATCATACCCTTCATACTTGTCCCAGTAGTTGAATGAAAATTTATTCAGCATCATCGTGCCATTGGTGGCCACGTCGAATGTGTTCGTTTCAAAATTATTGCCGGTGATCTCGTTCTCGTTGCAGCTCGCCTGGATGCGCAGGGCCCAGCCGTTGTTGCGGAACCGGTTGGCGGTAGCATCAACGCGGTTGGTGCTCTCCATGAGGATGCCCACGGTATTCTGGTGGAAAGTGTTGCCATAGATCTTCGCATCTGAGATCTCCTTGAGCAGGAGCCCGTACGCATTGGGCCCCCAGTTGGCATCAAAGGTATTGCGCTGCATCAGCACGTGGTGCGAATACATCACGGCTACGCCGGCGCCGTTGTTCTGGAATTTATTCTCTACATAGCTGTCGTTGTTGGAGAACATGAAGTGCAGGCCATAGCGCACGTTCTTGTGGCTGTAGTTGTTGTAGACGTAGGAATGCGTTACGAACTCGAAATAGATGCCGTCACGGTGTCCCTGCACATCATTCTCTTCCACGACCAGGTTCTCGCATTTCCAGAGATGGATGCCGTTACCGGAGGTTTGCTCCGTCTTGGCCTGGCCAATGATCGTATTCTTCCGGATCAGGCATTCGAAGGCGTTGGCCACGTGGATGGCGAAATACGCGTTCTCGATTCGGTTGTCTTCCACCACACAATCGCGCGCATCGATAAGGCTGATGGACGCATAATCGTTCATGCTGGAATAACCCGAGTTGCGGAAGGTAATGCCGCGGATCACGATGCCCTGCCCGGTGACCGTCAGGATCTCGTATTTGTGCTCGCCATCAAGCACCGGCCCATTCACGCCGATAAGGCGGATCGCCTTGCTGATGATTATATTCCCTTCACGGTAAGTGCCGCTCTTGAGCAGGATCGTATCGCCGTCGCCGGCCAGGGATACGGCCTTGCGCAGCGAATTCACCACCTCGCCCGAGCCCACCGGAATGGTGCGGGCGCCAGCGGCCAGCGAGCAAAGCGTGAGCAGGGAAAGGAGGAGGTTTTTCATGATCAGGGTTTCATCAGTTGGTTCCAGGTCAGCAATTGTCCATTCGTTTTCTTCGCTGCTTCTTCAGCGGCAGCTTTCGTACCAAAAGCCGCAGTATTGCCATTCATCGGGGATTTGATCTGCTCGCTCCGGACAAACTGTGCGGCCTCAACGGGGATGAAGGTTTTCCGGTCGTTGAAATCGATGGCATAGGTCTGTGCGATATCAGCTGGTGTTACGGTACCTCCCTTAAGGAAGTTCAGCAGGCAATGCATGTCGTCAAACTTATAGGCCCTGCCTTTTTTGGTCAGGATCTCGGAAGCGAACTGCGGCTCCATGATGGTCATGCGGCAGTCGTCGCACTGGTCCTGTCCGAAAGCGATCGGCTGGGGACCCGATGAGCAGGAGCTCAGCGATACGAGGAGCACCAGGGCCATGGCGGCCACGCCTTTCGTCCGTAAGGGCTGGCGCAGGCGGACGGTTTTACGGGCGCGATACCACTCGTAGGCCCAGACGCCGATGAAGATCGCTCCGGCGCCGATGATCACCCAGCCACCGGTGTCGGGGTAGGAGTAGGCGTCGAAGTTCAATAAGGTTTTGTGTCCGAAGAGCGGCGGCTGGTAGTAAAGGCCGGGCACCTGGATGGCGGCTTTGGGGTCGAGGTTGTGGCCGTAGTCGTAGCCCCAGCTCCAGAAGTCGTACATGGCCAGGCCGGCGCCCACCAGCAGGAGAAGGATGTAGAGGGTGAGGAGCTTTCGTTTGCCGGTGATGGCTACGATCAGGCCGGCAGCGATATAGAAGGCGACGATGTAAATGAGGTAACCAAACTCGGGAAACATCTCTTCCTTGATATGTTTCATCCCGATGTAGTGGTTCAATCCGTTGATGATATCGACTTCGCCGGAGAGGCGGGTGAGCCAGATATTCATGGTCAGGCCTTCAGGATATTGGGGCGCAATGAGAAAGATGAACCACACCGGCAGGAAATAGGCGGCGATCATCGAGAGAGAAGCCACGGCGGTGAGGACGCGCGATGTGATGGATATCTTGTTCATGTTCGGCTGTTGGTACCCCGGCGGGGCCCCCGGTATCCAGGGGCCTTCGGGGCGTACAATGAAAAGAGAATCGCTGATCTCTGATGTTCTGATCGCTGATGTTCAAATCAATCAGCGATCAGCGATCAATACATCAGCGATTATTTTGTGGGTGGCAGCAATACGGCGTCGATCACATGGATGATGCCGTTGGATGCGGGGATGGAAGCGATGATGGTTGCACTGTTGTTGATCATCACCTTGCCATCTTTCTTGCTGATGGTGATATTGCCGCCGTTCACTTCGTTGAGCGTCTGCCCGTCCTGCATCAGGTCGGTCTTTAAGCTGCCGACGAATACATGGTACTGCAGGATGTCCTGGAGCTTCTCCTTGTTCTCAGGCTTCATCAGGCTTTCCACCGTACCGGCGGGCAGCTTGTCGAATGCGGCATTCACCGGGGCGAACACCGTGAAGGGACCGGCATTCGAAAGGGCATCTACCAGCTCGGCCTGCTTAACGGCAGCGACCAGGGTGGAGTGGTCTTTCGAACCGGCGGCTACTTTGACTACGTCCTTGGCGGATTCGTCATCCTGAACGGCCGACTGTCCGGCGCTGGGAGTGGTGGTTTCTTCGCCGGCAACTTTGGCGGGCTCGCCCGACTGCGTTCCGCAGGAGGCAAACAGCAAGGCAGAAGCGAGAGCGGGGATGAGGAAAATCTTTTTCATGTCTTTAGAGTTAGTGATCTCCGACCGATGAAGTAAGATCAGCGATCCTACTTCAGCGATCAGAGATTTGGTTTGGTTATTTATTCAATGCTGTTTTGGTAGTGTCGGCAGCCGGTACATTCTTGCCGGTGCTGAAGGTCAGCGGAACACTGGAGCCTGCGGGCGATACGCGAACATATCCCTGCATTTCCTGGTGCAGCGCCGAGCAGAAGTCGGTACAATAGATCGGTGTGATGCCTACGCGATCCGGAACCCACTTCAGGGTCTGGGTTTCACCCGGCATCACCAGTACTTCGGCATTGTTCGAGCCTTTTACGGCGAAGCCATGCGGCACATCCCAGTCCTGCTCGAGGTTGGTCACGTGGAAGTAAACCTCATCGCCCATACGCACACCTTCGATGTTGTCCGGAGTGAAATGCGAGCGGATGGCGGTCATGTACACGTGCACCTGGTTGCCTTTGCGCTCTACACGTGCCTGGCCTTCGCCTTTGGCAGCATAGGGGTGCTGGTTGTCTTCGATCTTGAAGATCTTCTGGCTCTTCTTCATCAGGATGTCGGCAGGGATCGATTCTGCATAGTGCGGCTCACCGGTAGTGGGGAAGTCGAGCAGGAGCTTCATCTTGTCGCCATCGATCGAATACAGCTGCGCGCTCTGGGTCAGCTCGGGACCAGTGGGCAGGTAGCGGTCTTTGGTGATCTTGTTGTAGGCAACTACATATTTACCCCAGGGCTTGGCCGTAGGTCCGCCCGGCACGCTCAGGTGACCGATCGAGTAGTAAGTAGGTACGCGGTCGAGCACTTTCAGGGTTTTGATATCCCACTTAACGATCTCGGAGGATACGAAGAAGGAAGTATAGGCATTGCCTTTGCCATCGAACTCGGTGTGGAGGGGTCCGAGACCGGGCTTCTGCACTTCGCCATGCAGGGCGGCTTCGTACTTGATCACCGGGATACCGTCGTAGCTGCCATCATAGGTTTTGTTGGCGATGGCCTGCTGGATCTTGGCAAAAGAGAACACGGGGATCACCGCGGCCAGTTTGCCCGAGCCAACGATGTACTCACCGGAAGGATCGGTATCGCAGCCATGGGGCGATTTCGGACAGGGGATGAAGTAGATCATATCCGGGCAATTCTTCGGATCCAGAACGATCACTTCGTTGTTGATGGTGGAAGTAGCGCTGTGGGTCTTGTCGGAGTAAACGTTGTGCGCATACTTCACATTCTCTTTCACGCCTTTGCCGGCACGTGCATATTCTTCTGCTTTCTTCCAGTTAACGGCCATGATGAAGTCCTTGTCCTTTGCGGAAGCGTTCACCTCGAGCAGGGTATTGGCCTGTTCGGAGTTGTAGCAGGAGAAGAACATCCAGTCGTGCGACTTTCCTTTACCCGCGCGGGCCAGGTCGAAGTTGATACCCGGAGTGCGGATCTGGAAGGCTACGTTCATGTTGCCGCTCTGCTGGTCAACGGAGATAAAGGATACGGTGCCTTTGAAGTTCTGCTTGTAGGTGTTGAGGGGCACGTCACCGTTCTGGTTGTCGAGGGGAACGGAGAAGCGGGTGCCGGCCACTACATATTCCGAGTTCTCAGTGATGAAGGGCGATGAGTGGTTACCGGCCGAGTTGGGGATCTCGATGATCTCCTCGGTGCGGAAGGTAGAGAGGTTGATCCGGGCGATGCGGGGCGTGTTGTTGGCGTTGCCGAAAGCCCAGCGACCATCGTGGCTGCCATTCGTTACCGAAAGCGCGATGTGGTGCAGGTCATCCCAGGGAACGAAACCGTGCGAAGTATTCAGCATGGGCTTGGTCTCTTCGGAATAACCCCAGCCGCTTTCAGCAAATTGGGAGAATACGGGAATGATGCGGAACAGGCGTCCTGAGGGAAGGCCATAGATGCTCATCTGGCCATTGAAGCCACCGGAGACGATGTTGTAAAATTCATCGTACTTACCCGGAGCCACGTACACTTTCGAAGCCGCGTCGCCTACGACAGCCGATTCAGCGCCTTTCGGCTTACAGCTGAAAAGCGTTGCCGCAGCCGCCAGGGCGAGGGTGCACATGGAGGTGATTTTAGTGGGATACATATTGCGTGGTTTAAAAATTTTCATGGTGGTTGCTTGTCGAACTGTTTATGGGTGGTGTTATTTTTCTCCGTCGTTGCTGCGCATGAACTCCAGCACCTGGCGGGCTTCGTCGCCCTTGAGATTCTGGTTCGGCATGCGTACGAGGCATTCCTCCAGCAGGCGCTGCGCTTCCGGGTCGCTTTCGAGCATCATGTCCACGTTGGTGATCATGTTGATGATCCACTCGGGCTTGCGGCGCTTCGTAACGTCTTTCCATCCCGGACCAACGAGCTTCTCATTCGTCAGCTTATGGCAGGCGCCGCACTTGACGTCGTAAATGCTTTTTCCCGAGCTCACCCATCCGGCATTGAGGGGGGAGGTCAGCTGCACCTGTTCGGCGGTGACCTGCTGTCCGTGTTCCTCTTTCTGGTTGGCCGTCAGTTTTTGCGTGTCGAGCGGCTCCTTGCTGCTGGGCGTCTTGTCGATGCAGGCGGCCAGGGTGGTGGCGGCAAGCAGAAGCGGGAAGCAGATCTTGAGGGGGTTCATATTCGGTTCTTTTAAAAAAGACATGGTTGTCTTTTATCGGGAACAAAAGTACCCGGCCCTTCTGCCGGGGGCGCTGACAGGCATCAACGGAAAAGCTGATTATGGTCACGTTTCGAGGTGTGCGATATGTTCAATTTTGGGCCCTTGCCGCGACGGCTATGCCTAAACGTGGTATAGAATCTGCTATCTTTAAAAAAGCAGCCTGGGGCTGCGGCAGGCTTTTACTTCCAAACCAATTTTATTATGATGATGAAGAAAACGTTCCGTACGGGCTTCCTGCTGGCAGGACTCGTATTTGCTGCATCCTGCGGCAACAATGATTCGAAGACAGGTGGTAATGAGAGTGCTTCCGGCACTGCTACCGAGAACAATGCGCCCGCTTCCGCTGACCCGAAAGGCGTTGGCCCGGTGAAAACCGTTGAGCTGACCCATCCGCTGGATGAGAAGATGGTGGCCGCCGGAGAGAGCGTGTACAAAATGAAATGCGAATCCTGCCACAAGCTGACCGGCGAGAAGCTGGTGGGCCCCGGATGGAAGGGCGTGACCGATCGCCGTACCCCGGAGTGGATCATGAACTTCGCCATGAACACCGATGAAATGATCGAGAAGGACCCCGCTGCACAGAAGATGCTCGAGGAGTGCCTGGTGCGCATGCCCAACCAGAACCTGGCGGAAGCCGACTCGCGTGCGATCCTCGAGTTCATGCGCAAGAACGATGGTAAAAATTAAGGTACGGGCCGCCTGCTGAAAAGCAGGGCTCGCTGATCAATGCCGGACCTCGGGTCCGGCATTTTCATTTCCGGGATCTTCCTCGTGCAGGGGCATCAGCGGCAGCAGGACCGAGCCGGCGAAAAGCATGATGCTGGCGCCCCAGAGCAGCCAGGCATAGATCCGGTCGTTGCTGTTCAGCAGGATGCTCAGCCCCTGCAGGCCCAGCAGCGATTCAGTGATGATCACCCCACCGCAGAAGACAAGCAGCGCGGTGCGGGTGCGGGTGCTGGACACCAGCCAGCCGTTGGCCAGCAGGTGGCGCAGGAAATAGAAGCTGACGAAGGCCAGGAAAACGAGGTGCAGGAAACCGATGATGACCGGGCGGTCGCCATACACGGCGTGGCCCAGCCAGGGAATAAGGGTGCCGCTGTGCAGCAGCAGCTTCAGGGCCAGCGAGCCAAGGGAAAGGAATTCGAGCAGGCGCGCGACCGGCTGCCCCGAAGGACGCCTTCCAAGGAGGAAGATGGCGAGGAAGACGAAGGCGGTCATTTCAAAGACGGCGCCAATGGCGCCAAGGGCGAAAAAGACCGGGTTGTTGTGCCAGAGCAGCGAGAGGAAGAGCGCGGGCAGCAAGGCCAGGCAAAGGCCTGTTGCCGCCAGCCGTAATGATCGGGGCAATCCCCCTGGTTCTGCGGCCACCTGCCGGGTGAAGAGCGCGAGGATGCCAAGGGTGAAGAAGCCATTGTATTGGAAATGGAGATAGGTGTAGATCATGTCGCGGTGCAGCACGGAGTTGTGCGAACCCGTAGCCTGCATCCAGGCCATGACCACCGGCCCGGTAAAGGAAACGATCTGGCTGAGCAAGGCAACGCCCGTAAGCAGGCGCGTGATCCGGGGCAGGGGCAATCCACGCAGATGAAGCAGGAAGCGGATCGTGAATACCAGGGCCACCACCATGGTCAGCATGGTGAAGCCGCGGGCCCAGCTGCCGTTGCCTTCTACGAGGTAGGCGATAGCGGTGCCGAGCGCGCTCAGTTGCATGCCCCAGAAGATCCGGTTATAGAAAGCGTCCTTTCTCCGCGCGGCGGGAAGCAGTTCCCATACCAGGAGGATGGAAAGCATCAGCCCCACCCATCCGCTGAACGCGAAGTTGGAATGCGCACCCAGGACGCTACGGTAGTCGATCCAGGGCATTTCAAAAACGAATTTGCTGCGCATGGTAACGCCCAGCAGGGCTACGAATCCAAGATTGGTCAGGGCAAGGCGAAACCAGAATGCTGGACGAAAGGGCATGTGGTCGGGAGATTTGGGTGAATCGAGGGGCAAAAATAGTACCCCGGTATCCGTTATAGCACCAGCAGGTTCAGTTCACTGACTGACGAAAATCATGTTTCACCGAAAGACCGGCGAATATTTTTGTCCGTTCCTGGCATTATGATCTTTTCTAAGTCCTTCGGTTATGCATTACGCGGCATCCTCTACATCGCTGCGATGGAAGATGAGAAGCGCTATGTGCAGGCCGAGGAGGTGGCGGAGAAGCTGGCGGTACCCCGGCATTTCATGAGTAAGATCCTGAAGATGCTGGTACAGGAGCAGGTGCTCGTATCGCATAAAGGTCCTGCCGGCGGCTTTGCCCTGCGGGCCGATGCCCTGGACCGCAGGCTGATCGAGATCGTGAACATGACCGATGGACTGGTAACCTTCAGTTCCTGTGTGCTGCGGGTAAAGGAATGCAATGCGCAGAACCCCTGTCCGCTGCATGACCAGATGGTGGAAGTGAAGGACCGGCTGCTCGACGTAGTGTCGAAAAAGAAGATCGGTGACCTGCTCCAGGACGACAAAATAAATTTCATCAACAGCATTTCCACCACACCGGACATACATCCGGCTGCGTGTGCGAAAAAAGGGTGAGGAATAATGAACTACGAAAACAAGAAAACGGTTGCGGAGATCGTGCGGTCGGATTACCGCACAGCGGATGTATTTAAAAAATACGGCATCAATTATTGCTGCGGCGGCCAGGTGCCCCTGGCGGAGGCCTGTGCCATCCGGAATGTGGATGAGCGCACGCTGCAGGAAGAGCTCGACGCGGCTATGCGCAACCTGAACCTGTTCAACGGGCTGCGCTTCGAAGAGTGGAAGCTGGATTTCCTCGCCGATTATATCGTGAACGTTCACCACGCCTATCTCTACCAGACCCTTCCTGCCCTCGAAGCTACGCTCACCGGCTTTGTCAACAGCCATCGCAAGCAGCACCCCGAACTCGAGGAAGTGCTGGCCTGCTTCTCCGAGCTGGCACAATTGCTGGTGCAGCACAACCGCATGGAAGAAGAAGTGGTCTTTCCCTATATCAAGCAGATCGACAACGCCTTCCGCCGCCAGGAGTCCTACGGCCGGCTCTTCGTGCGCACCCTCCGCAAGCCCTTCTCCGACCTGCAGAAAGACCATCAGCAGGTATCGACCCTCCTTCAGCGGATGCGCCTCCTGACGCATGACTATACCTTCTCCGACAAGGCCTGCACCAACCACCGGGTGGTGTTTGGCAAGCTCCGCGAGCTCGATAATGACCTGATGCAGCACAAACACCTCGAGAACAACATTCTTTATCCGCGGGCCCAGGAAATGGAGCGCTCTTTGCTGGGCGTTACACCTGCCTGAGGCAGATGAGCCGGAAGAAAAACGGTTTGCCGTATATTTCAGGTTCATTGCAGGCCATCGCCTGCGATTTTCTCATTTCAAATCATTGCTGAAGAATGCAACTCGATACGTCGCATCTCACTTCTCT
>CBHWDR010000053.1:0-10727 GCA_966112575.1 uncultured Chitinophagales bacterium | reverse complement strand
TGGTACTGGCGGCCCTGCTGACCCAATCCGCACTGGCACAGAACGCTCCGGTGCGGGGAACGATCAAGGATGCCAACGGGTTGCCCCTGCAGGGCGCTTCCGTAGCTGTGGAAGGAACAAAGCGGGGTGTGCTTACCGATGTCAATGGCAACTTCCTCATCAATCTGAAGCCCGGCAATTATACCCTGGTGATCTCTTACGTGGGTCAGCAAACCCAGCGGCAGACGATTGACGTGCCCGCGGGCGGCTTGTCGGGCCTCAGCTATGGACTGCAGTCCTCCGGCGACCTCAATCGCATCGTGGTGGTCGGTTCCCGTTCCTCCACCCAGCGCACCTATACCCAGACCGTAGCGCCGGTGGATGTGATCTCCTCGCGCGACCTCCAGGCTACGGGACAGATCGAGCCCACACAGATGCTCAACTTCGTAGCGCCTTCGTTCAACTCTTCCCGGCAGACGGTTGCCGACGGCACCGACCATATCGACCCGGCCACGCTTCGCGGTCTTGGTCCCGACCAGGTGCTGGTGCTGGTGAATGGCCGCCGCCGCTACAATACGGCCCTGCTCAATGTGAATGGCACCATCGGCCGCGGCTCAGTGGGAACGGACCTAAACTCCATCCCGCCGGAAGCCATCGAGCGGATCGAAGTACTGCGCGACGGCGCCGCTTCGCAGTACGGTTCGGATGCGATCGGAGGGGTGATCAATATCGTGCTGAAGAAAAATACGAGGGGCACGACGGTGTTCAGTCATGCCGGCAAGCATTTCGCGGGTGACGGCGCTACCGGCCAGATCGGCATCACGCAGGGCTTCGGACTGGGCAAGGAAGGCTATCTCACCATCTCGGCCGACTTCCGGCACCGCGAACCAACGAACCGTGCCGGTGACTACCGGGGACGCGTGTATGTGAGCGACTCGCTTTATGATGAGCAGCTCATCAGCCAGCGCGGCTTCAGCCGGAAGAACAATATGGCCATCGGCAATTCAGAGCTGGACAACGCCGGCTTCGTGGTCAATGCCGGAACGAACCTGAGCGCGAACACGCAGTTCTTCCTTACCGGCAGCATGAACTGGCGCGATGGACGCGCTGCCGGTTTCTATCGCTACCCCACGCAGACCAGCCAGGTGATCGCGGAGCTTTACCCCGACGGTTTTTTGCCCTACATCAATTCCACGATCAAGGACAAGTCGATCATTGCCGGTTTACAGGGCAAGCTGGGCGCCGGGTGGAACTGGGATGTGAGCCAGACAGCCGGTGGCAATTCTTTTGGCTTCGATATCACCAATACCAATAATGCTTCGCAATTCGCCCTGGGCCGGAACGCGCCCACGGCCTTTGATGCGGGCATGCTGGTTTTCAACCAGTATGTAACGAATCTGAACTTCAGCAAGGACCTCTCGAAGAAGATCGGCTGGAAGTCGTTCAACTTCGCCACGGGCGCCGAGCTGCGGTTTGATAACTACCAAATCCGCGAAGGAGAAGAAGCGTCGTGGCGGAACTATACGCCCAATTCGGGCAAGGTGGGCGGTGCACAGGTCTTCCCGGGTTTCCAGCCGGCCAATGCCGTGGATGAGACCCGCAACGTGCAGGCCGTGTATGTGGACCTGGAAGGCGATGTGAACGATCAATTCCTCGCCAACGTTGCCGGCCGTTTCGAGAACTACAGTGATTTCGGTTCCAATTTCGCCGGCAAGGCCGCCATGCGCTATAAGCTGGCCGGCGACAAACTGGCGCTTCGCGCAACGGTGAGCAACGGCTTCCGCGCGCCTTCCATGCATCAGCGTTATTTCAGCTCCGTGGCAACGGTCTTCATCTCCAACGGCACCACGCTCGTGCCGGTGCAGAACGGCACCTTCCGCAACAATAGTGAGCTGGCCAAGTCCTTCGGCATTCCTTCGCTCGAAGCGGAGAAGTCGATGAATTACAGCGCCGGCCTTACATCGCGCCTTGGCGGCTTCAGCATCACGGTGGATGGGTACCTGATCGAGATCCGCGACCGCATCGTACTCACCGGCACGTTCACCAAGAGCAGCCCGATCGTTGCGCAGCTGCTGGCCAATTATCCCGAAGTGAATTCAGCGGCCTTCTTCACCAACGCCATCGACACCCGCACCCGCGGTATCGACGTGGTGATCGCTCGTGCGGTGCGCCTCGACAAAGGCAATCTGAACCTCACGCTCGCGGCGAACTTCAACAAGACCGAGGTGACCAAGAACAAAGGCCTTTCCGGACCGCTGGCCTCCGACACGTCGCTGAATACGAAGGTGCTGTTCGACCGCGAGCAGCAAACCCGCATCGAGCGCGGACAGCCCCGCAGCAAGATCGCAATGACGATGAATTATTCCATTGGCCGCTTCAACGTGGTGGGCCGCGTGACCCGCTTCGGCGAGGTAGCTACCGCCGACCGGCTTAATCCCGGGCTGGACGAGCATTTCAACCCGCGGTTCGTTACCGATGCCAGCCTGGGTGTGAAGATCTCCGACTTCGCCTCGCTCACCGTTGGTGCGAACAACATCGGTAATGTCTACCCCGAGCGCCTCGAGCAATACGGCAACACCAGCCTCGGACGCTTCATCTACAGCCGCGCCGCCACCCAGTTCGGGTTCAACGGCGGCTATTATTATGCATCTTTAATGGTAGAATTGCAGAACCTGATCCGCAAAAAATAAGTTGTCGTCCATTTTTACCTAAACTGTCCAACGACAACCCACGTCCCGACTTCGGTCGGGGCCTTTTTTTGGAATAAAGAATAAAGAACAAGAAACAAGGAATGATGAAGCCCTCCTCCGCCTAGGGTTCGGAGGTTGGGTTTTTGGGGATTTGGGTATTAGGGTTTTTGGGTTTTAGGGTTTTTGGGGATTAGGGGAAAATGTAACCGGGTAAGATAAGACAGGATAGCAGAGATATACTTGCTTAAGGCTTGGATACTCCTCCATTTTGGGAAGTGCTCCATTCGAAGATGTCCATTGCCCCATCGGGGCGAAATAAAGGTAACCCAGGGCTTTAGCCCTGGGACAACAAGGACCCCTCACGCCCCATGTGCCCCGTTAGGGGCGCAACCTACGCCGGGATACCGATGTCACGAACCTAGGTCAGGGCACCTCTGGCTGCTTCAAATACCTGTCGCCCCTCCCGGGGCTTCATGAATCAAAATCGCCGTCATCCCGGGGCTTGCGCCCCGGGCTACCGACCTGTCGCCCTTACAGGGCTCAGGAAATAAAGAATAATGAACAAGAAACATGGAATGTCGAGGGGAAATACTCTAAACGATCAGTGCGTCGCACCAAAAAGCCTGATGGCAACCGTTAGGAAAAGATTGCATTAAACAAAAACCTCCGTGTCTCTTTGTGCCTTGGTGTCTCTGTGGTTCAAAAGCCGGGTAAGAACGATGCCTATTCGAAACGCATTCCCGAATTGGCTAATTTCATCCCTCAATCAAAAGACCATGCAGCAACGCGCGCTTTTCTTTTTTTGCTTTTTGATCCCGGCTATCTGCTTTGCCCAGGTGCCATCGCCAAAGCAGTTTCTTGGCTACGAGGTAGGCACCCGGTTCACACCGCACTGGAAGATCGTCAGCTACTTCCGGGCTGTGGCGGCGGCCGCACCCGACCGCGTGAAGCTGGAGCAATACGGGGAGACCAATGAAGGGCGTCCGCTGATGGTGGCCTACGTGGCCAACGTGGCGAACAGCGCCAACCTGGCTTCGATCCGCGAAGCCAACCAGAAGCTGGCCAATGATCCCAAGGCAGCGGCGGCGTCAGGACAGCCGGCTATCGTTTGGCTGAGCTATAATGTGCACGGCAACGAGGCCTCGTCTTCCGAGGCCTCCATGCTCACCCTCTATGCGCTGGCCGATCCCGCCAATGCAAAGACCAAGGCCTGGCTGCAGAATACCATTGTAGTGATCGATCCCTGCCTCAACCCCGACGGGCGCGACCGCTATGTGAACTGGTTCAACTCCATCGTGGGTAAGCACTACGATCCTTCGGTTTATGCCCGCGAGCATGACGAACCCTGGCCCGGCGGGCGCGTCAACCATTATAATTTCGACCTCAACCGCGACTGGTCCTGGCAAACCCAGGTAGAATCGCAGGGCCGCGTGAAGCTGTACAACAGCTGGCTGCCGCAGATCCACGTGGACTTCCATGAGCAAGGCATCAACGCGCCTTATTATTTCGCGCCGGCAGCGCAACCCTACCATGAGGTGATCACGCCCTGGCAGCGCGACTTCCAGCAGACCATCGGCAAGAACCACGCGCGCTACTTCGACGAAAAGGGCTGGTTGTATTTCACCAAGGAAGAATTCGACCTGACCTATCCCGCATATGGCGATACCTATCCCATGTATTCGGGCGCTATCGGCATGACCTACGAGCAGGCCGGTCATAGCCAGGGCGGACTTGGGGTAACCATCGCTTCAGGTGATACGCTCACCCTGGTGGATCGGGCACAGCACCATTTCACCACTTCACTCAGTACCATCGAAGTAGCTTCGCAGAACGCGGGCCGGCTGGTCAACGAGTTCCAGAAATTCTACCGCGATGCAAATACCCAGGGTGTGGGCAATTACAAGACCTATATCGTCCGCAACCGAGCCGGAGACGCCTCGCGCGTACAAACCCTCCTGGCCCTGCTCGACCGGAACGGCATCCGCTACGGAACGGTGCGCAAGGGATCGGCCCGCGGCTTCAACTATGCCACCGGTCGCGATGAAAACTTCGGTTTTGAGAACAACGACATCGCCATCTCGGCCCTGCAGCCGAAAAGCGCCCTGGTGAAAGTGCTCTTCGAACCCGCGACCATGCTCGTTGACTCCCTGGCTTATGATATTACTGCCTGGTCCCTGCCCTATGCCTATGGTCTCCAGGCCTGGGCCACCCCGCAGCGCCTGGCAACCGAGACCTATGCACCTGCACGGGAGCCCGTTCCGGATTCCCGCGAGCCTTATGGCCTCGTGATCCCCTGGAGCGGCATGCCCAGCGCGCGGCTGGTTGGCGACCTGTTGCAGAAAGGCATCCGGCTCCGCTATCACGAACGTCCGTTTGAAACCGGCGGACGCACCTTCGAGCGTGGTTCCATCCTCGTGCTGAAGACATCCAATCAATATGTGCCCGACCTCTGGAGCACCGTGCTGCAATTGGCGGAAAAAGCCGGCGTCCGGACCTACCCGGTGACCACCGGATTTGTGGATAAGGGTCATGACTTCGGCTCTTCCAAGATTCACCCAATGAAGGCGCCGAAAGTGGCCCTCCTCACCGGTGAAGGCGTAAGCCCGAACGCGGCGGGGGAGATCTGGCATTTCTTCGACCAGCAGCTCGATTATCCCATCACGCTCATCAACGCGCGGGATGCGGGCTATCTCAACTGGAACGACTTCCAGGTAGTGATCATGCCCCAGGGCAATTACAGCTTCCTCAATGAGAAGGCGGCTGCCGACGCGTTGCGTGGCTGGATCGGCGGCGGCGGCCACCTGATCGCACTGGAAGGCGCCGTGGCCCAGCTGGCGAAGCTGGACTGGGGGCTGAAGTCGAAGAAGGAAGACACTTCTGCCTCGGGCGATCTCTACGAACCGCTGAAGCGCTACGAGGAGCACGACCGTTCCTGGATCGCCGCTTCGCTGCCCGGTTCGATCTTTAAAGTGGAACTGGATAATACCCACCCGCTGGCCTTTGGCTTCCCGGAATATTACTATACCCTGAAGACCAGCGACCAGGTGTACGAGTTCATCCGTGAAGGCGGATGGAATGTGGGTGTACTGAAGAAATCCAACCAGGTAGCGGGTTTCGTGGGATCGAAGGTGGCCAGCCGCCTGCAGGATGGATTGCTCTTCGGTGTGCAGGACATGGGCCGCGGTCATATCACCTATCTTGCCGATGATGTGCTCTTCCGCTCCTTCTGGGAGAACGGTAAGCAGATGCTGGTGAATGCCGTATTCCTCGTAGGGCAATAAGGCAGCGGTAATCTGCCGATCGTTAAAAAAGGAAGAGAGGTACATTTGCCCTTCTTCCTTTTTCTTTTATTTGAAGAACGTCTCGAACCACTATATGAAAAGACTTTTATTCGCACTCTTGCTAACGGTTGCCGGGATGGCGGGACTTGCCCAGCAGAACCCGACTTCCGCGGAGATCTACCTTGGGCTGAAAAAGCTCAACGTGCTGGGTTCCGTGCTTTATGTTGCTGCGCACCCAGATGATGAGAATACGCGGCTCATCACCTGGCTGTCGAAAGACCGCCTTTACCGCACCGGTTACCTCTCGCTCACCCGGGGCGACGGCGGGCAGAACCTGATCGGGGAGGAGCAGGGCGTAGAACTGGGCCTGATCCGCACGCAGGAGCTCCTGGCCGCGCGCCGCATCGATGGCGGGGAGCAATTCTTCACCCGCGCTTTCGATTTCGGTTTTTCCAAGAACCCGGAGGAGACTTTCACCAAGTGGGACCGCAACCTCGTGCTCGAGGACGTGGTGCGCATCGTCCGGCAGTTCCGTCCCGATGTGATCGTGACGCGTTTCCCGACAACAGGTGAAGGCGGTCACGGTCATCACACGGCTTCCGCCATCCTGGCGAACGAGGCCTTCACCGCTGCAGCTGATCCCAAGCGCTTCCCCAATGCGGGTGCGCCCTGGCAGGCGAAGCGCATTCTCTGGAATACCTTCAATTTCGGGGGCAACAATACCACCTCGGCCGCCCAGTTCAAGGTGGATGTGGGCGGCTATAACCCGCTCTTGGGCAAGAGCTATGGCGAGATCGCGGCCGTGAGCCGCAGCCAGCACAAAAGCCAGGGCTTCGGCGTGCCGCTGAGCCGCGGCGAATCCTTCGAATACTTCCGAACAACCGGAGGTGAAGCGCCCAAGGCGGATCTTTTCGAAGGCGTAAGCACCACCTGGTCTCGGGTCGAAGGTGGAAAGGACATACAGCAAATGATTGATCAAGCAATTGCTTCTTTTGATTTTTCTGTACCGCAAAAAAGTGTATCACAATTGGTACGGATCTACAAAGCACTGGGACGTATTGGTGATCAATACTGGCGAGAGCGGAAGAAAGCCGAAGTTCAGGAATTGATCCAACAGGCCAGTGGTCTATTTATAGATGTTTATACTGGAACGCCCGCTGCTGCTGTAGGCGATGGCATTGAAATAAACCGGGTCATCAACAACCGGCTGGGTATTGATGCGCGACTGGCAAAAGTCGAACTTTTGGAAATGCAGATAGTTGGCAGTTTTGAGGTTCCAGAACGGTTACCTAAAAACCTCAACTTTCCGGCAAAAGAGAATGTAAAACTATCCGAGTCGTTGCCAATCACCCAGCCCTACTGGTTATCAAAAAAGAAAACCGAGGGCATGTTCTCCCTGCTCAACAGCGATCCGATTGGACAGGCTGATGTAAGTCCTGCCTTGACGTACAGGTTTCAAATTCTGATCGAGGGTGAGCCTTTTGAGTTTCTGGTGCCCCTTCGTTACAAATTCAACGACCAGGTCAAGGGCGAGCAGTACCAGCCTTTCGTGGTATTGCCAAAATATACCGTTACGGTTCCGCGCGAGCTTACCGTGCAACGGGGTGATGATGTTAACGAGAGCTTCAGCTACACTGCCCAACGCAGCCTGCCCAGCCTCGATATTTTCCGCAGCGTCATGGGCACCACACCGCTGCGTATCGTTCACGATACCCTGGCAGGCAAGAGTAAAACACGTGCGTTCACCACGCGGATGACGCGTTCCGGTACCAATGGCGGCCAGCCTGCCGTCTTTTCTTATTACGAGAACAAGGAAGGATCGGTGACGGCCAAGCAGGAGCATACGATCCGCTATGACCACATTCCCTGGATCCATTATTTTTCCGATGCCGAGAACAAATACGTGCTGCTGGATGTGAAGACGGCCGGAAAGAAGATCGGCTACATCGTTGGCGCAGGTGATAAAGTGCCCGAGGCCCTGGAGCAAATGGGTTATGAGGTAACCCTGCTCACCGAGAAGGAACTCGCACGCAATAACCTGGGCCAGTTCGATGCCATCATCTCGGGCGTGCGTGCGCACAATGCCAATGAGTGGATGGACAAGTATTACGACAAGCTGATGGCCTATGTGGAAAACGGCGGCAACTATATCGTGCAGTACAGCCAGAGCAACAACATCCGGGGTCGGATCGGGCCGTATCCCTTCAACATCGTGAACAAAAGGGTGACCAACGAGAACGCAACCGTCACCTTCCTGAAGCCCGAACACCCGGTGCTGAATTACCCGAACAAGATCACTTCCGAAGACTTCAGGGGCTGGATCCAGGAGCGGAGCACCTATCACGCCGGCAACATCGATGCGCAATATGAGCGGATCTTCTCGATGGCCGACCCGAATGAGGCTCCCGATGAAGGAAGCCTGATCATTGCGAAGCATGGGAAGGGTACGTTCGCCTATACCGGGCTGGTCTTCTTCCGGGAGCTTCCAGCAGGGGTACCGGGCGCCTACCGGCTACTGGCGAACATCATTGCCCTGAACCGTAAAAAAGAATTCTAATGGCAGAGCGAAAGCCGGATCAGACCCGTGGTTTCATGTCGTTCGGCCTGTTGGTTGTGATCGCGCTGATCATCGGCATCTTCCTCAAGAATGTACGTTTGGGACTCCTCATTGGGCTGGCGCTGGGCCTGCTGGGTTCGAGCCTGCTGCGCAGGAGATGAGTGATCAGCGATTTTAGACTATGAATAGAGATCAAGATAAAGTTCCCCTGTTCCGCACCTGGTCGGCCTGGTATGCTTTCGTGCTGGGATTCCTGGTGGTGTTGATCCTGCTGTTTTACTGGCTTACCAAAACCTTTGCATGAAGGCCCTGGACTGGATCGTACTGGTGACAACGCTGATCGGGGTGATGCTCTATGGCATGTACCGCGGCCGGGGCTCGAAGAACCTCGAGGGGTATTTTCATGCCAACAGGAGCATGCACTGGGGCGTGGTCCTCCTTTCCATCATGGGCACCCAGGCTTCGGCCATCACCTTCATCTCCGCACCGGGGCAGGCCTATACCGACGGCATGCGCTTCGTGCAGTATTATTTCGGCATCCCCCTGGCCATGGTGGTCATCTGTATCGCCTTCGTGCCCATTTACCTCAAGCTGAATGTCTTTACCGCTTACGAATACCTGGAGAAGCGCTTCGATGGCAAGACGCGTACGCTTACTTCCCTGCTCTTTCTCCTTCAGCGCGGCCTCTCGACCGGCATCTCCGTATTTGCGCCTTCCATCATCCTCTCCTCGATCTTTGGCTGGAATATTTACTGGACGAACCTCTTCATGGGCGGACTGCTGATCATTTACACGGTGGGCGGCGGAGCGAAGGCCGTAGCCTATACTCAACAGCTGCAGTTTGCCATCATCGCCATCGGCATGTTCCTCGCCGCCTACATGGTGGTGCAGATGCTTCCCGATGGGGTGGGCTTTACCGAGGCCCTGCACATCGGCGGCTCCATGGGCAAGATGAACGTGATCACCACGGGCATGAGCGAAAAAGGCTTCGACTGGAGCGACCAGTACAACCTGTTCAGTGGATTGATCGGCGGTTTCTTTCTCGCCCTTTCCTATTTCGGCACCGACCAGTCGCAGGTGGGCCGCTACCTCACCGCCAGCTCCGTTTCCGAAAGCCGGCTCGGCCTGCTGATGAACGGACTGGTGAAAGTGCCGATGCAGTTTCTCATCCTGCTCATCGGCGTCCTCGTGTTCAGCTTTTACCTCTTTCAGAAGGCGCCGGTGTTTTTTAACGATGTGCAGACCGACCGGCTCCTGCAGACCGAATACCGGGATTCTTTCCTGCGGGCGCAACAGACCTACGATGACTTGGGGACGAAGAAAACAGCAGCGGTGCAGGCCTATGCGCGCGCGTCGAACGGTGCTGTTCGCGATTCCGCGACCGCTTCCCTGATGCAGCTGCAGAAGCAGGGCGACAGCGTGCGGAACAAGGTGAAGGGCTGGGTAGATAAAACCGGTGGCGACAAGAACGACACAAATTACATCTTCCTCAATTTCGTGATCACCTACCTCCCGGCCGGACTGGTAGGACTGCTCATCGCGATCATTTTCCTCGCCTCCTGGGGCAGCATCGCCGCTGCGCTCAACTCGCTTGCCTCTTGCACCATGATCGATTTTCACCAGCGTTTCAGCAAGAAGCAACAAAGCCCGGTTGAAGAATACCGCATCTCGCAGCGCTACACACTGGCCTGGGGCGTGTTCTGCATCGTGGTGGCCATGTTCACCTACAATATCGGCAACAGCCTGATCGAGGCGGTGAATGTGCTCGGCTCCCTTTTCTACGGCGTGATCCTGGGCGTGTTCCTCGTGGCCTTCTTCGTGCCTTCCGTTAAAAGCGGGACCACCGTGTTCCGGGCCGCCTTGATCACGGAAGGGATCGTGCTCACCGTATTCATTCTCACCCGGATCCCTTCGCTGCAATTCAAGCTGGGCTTCCTCTGGCTCAATCCCATCGGCGCCCTGGGCGTGGTCTTCATCGCGCTCCTGCTCAACCGACGTGGCCGCGAGCCCGAAAGCCTTGCCCCTCCTGCATTCGGCGAGAATGCTTAACTTGCGCTCCGATGCAGCAGTTCCTCATTTATATCGACCCCGGCAGTGGCAGCTACCTCGTTCAGGTCATTGCAGCCGCCGTACTGGGCGTGGTCTTTTTCTTCAAAAACCTCAAGCTGGTGGTGGTTGATTTCTTCCGCCGGCTTTTCGGACGAAAGTCCCAATAAGAGA
>CBHWDR010000052.1:0-10891 GCA_966112575.1 uncultured Chitinophagales bacterium | reverse complement strand
GCTGCGACTGCGGCGAGCAGCTCCACCAGGCCATGCAGATGGTAGAGGACGCCGGACAGGGCATTATTCTTTATATGAACCAGGAAGGCCGCGGCATCGGCCTGCTCAACAAGCTGAAGGCCTACCGCCTCCAGGAGCAGGGGATGGACACCGTGGAGGCCAACCTTCACCTCGGCTTCCAGACCGACCAGCGCGACTATGGCGTGGGCGCCCAGATCCTCCGCCACCTTGGCGTTTCCAAGATTCGCCTCATCTCCAACAACCCCAAAAAACGCGTGGGACTAATCGGCTATGGCCTCGAGATCGTCGACAGCCTGCCCGTGCGCGTAGCCCCCAACCCGCACAACGAGAAATATCTCCAGACGAAGCGCGACAAGCTGGGACATGAGATCCTGAAAGATTAGGCAATGGGCAATGGGCAATAGGCAATAGGCAATAGGCAATGTAACCGCGTAAGATAGGACAAGATAGCAGAGAAATTACTTACTGAACGCTTTGATGCTTCTCCATTGAGGGAGGTGCTCCATTTGAAGATCCTCACTGCCCCATCGGGGCGGCATATAGGTAACCCAGGGCTTTAGCCCTGGGAAACGGAGAACGTATGTCCTCTGTGCCCCATCCCGAATAGTCGGGAGGGCGCAACCTACGCAAGAGGCACCGTGGGCGGCCTTGAGGGAAATATAGTATATAGAACAAGGAACAAGGAATGTCGAGGGGAAGAACCTCTAACCGAATGATGGCTCATACCCTGAAGCCATCTAACGATCGTTAAGAAAAGATTGCTTTAAACAAAAACCTCTGTGTCTCTTTGTGTCTTCGTGTCTCCGTGGTTCAAAAAGCCGGTCTGAACCATCCCCAATGGAGCCCATTCCCTAATTCCCCTTCACCGTCTTCACGCTGTCCTCTTCCTTCTTTGCTTCGGTACGGGTGCTGTCGGGCTGGGGCTTTTTGGGTTTGCTGCCAAAGAGCTCGCGGAGGCTGTTGAAGCCCCGGCCGTAGCCGATGCTGGCTCCGTAGCGGCGGGGCGGGTTGCCGCTGCCCAGGGCGAAGAAGTCCACGTTCTGGCGGAAGAAAAAGGTGGCACGCACCGAGCCGGATTTGTTCACCTGAAGTTCCAGGGTCACGTCGGGGAGGAGGCGGACCGTCTGATTGTAGTCATTGGAGAGCGGAACGTCCACGTTGCCGCCGATGGTGAGGCGGGCACGGTCGTTGAGGAGGGGCAGGCCCAGGGCCACGCCTACGTTCGACTGGTTGGGCAGCCGGAAGCCGCCGCGGCTGTTCTGGTCGAACACATTGCGGTTATATACGGAACCCGTCACGTTGAACGTGGCGCGGTTGTTCTTCAACACTTTGGACAGCAGGCGGTTCAATTCCTGGTTCACCTTGCCGAAGAGCAGTCCTGATATGGTACTGTAGGTCAGTTCGCCAAACGGGTTGAACCCCTGGTCGGCGGCAGCGCTTTCCACCGGCGCGAAGGAGTTGAACACGATGAGGTAGGTCACCTGCTTGTTCAATTCGTTCTGGTTGTTCTGGATCTGCTGCAGTGCGAGTGCGAACTCGGGACGGGAGAGCGCCCGGTTGTTGCCTTCGTCAAAGTTCAGCTTGAAGGCGAACTTGGGCTGGAAGAGGTTGCCGGTCATTGTGGTCTGGACCGTCACGAAATCACGCACGGAGTTCAGGTTCAGGCCCGGGGCGGCAACGGCCAGCGGGGCGAAGCTCACCGGTTGCGTGGTCTTGTAGTCGGCTACGATGTGGATCTGCGCATCGTAAGGATCGCCGTTCCATTCGATGAAGTTGTTCGTATTGGGGTTGAGGACAAAGGGCTTTTTTAGCAGCGCCTGGAAGGAGAAATCATAGCTGCCCGACTGGATCGTATAGCGCCCGCGCAGGGCCAGGGGCTCGTTGGTGCCCGAAGTGATGCGCAGGTCGCCCACGCCGCGGGCTTCGATCACGTCCTGGGTGAGTTCATCGAGCAGCACACGCACATTCACGCGCGGGTTGGCGGTAAGGCGGATATCAAAATTCAGGTTGTTGGTCGATGCGCTTGCGTCCGGGCTCATCTCCCGTCCGTATTTCCGTTCGATCATGAAGGGCGCCTGCCCGGTTGTACGGCTGTTGGAGGGCGGCAGCGTCACTTCACTGCTGTCGAACTCCGAAGCTTTCAGGCGGATGTTCATGAACATATCGTTCTGCGGACCCACGAGATTGAACGTGCCCCCGCCGCGCGCGCGGCCATAGAACTGCTGGTTATCGGTATAGGTGGTGTTGAGGAGGAGCATGCGGTCCGACTCCGTATTCAGCATGATGTCGTAGAACATGTTGGTGAAGGCCTGATGGGCGATGTATCCCGAAACACGGGCGGTATTCCCCCGGTCGTCACGCACGCGGACGCCCTCGAGCGAGATCGTATCGTGTTTCAGCTCGATCTCGGTATCGTTGATCGCATACCGCACCTGGGTGTAGTTCACCTTGAAGCTCGCATCGCGCAAGCGTGCCTTGGCCAGGAAGTCGCGGTTGGTGCCCTCACCCACGATATCGAAATTGCCGGTCGCATAGCCCTCGATATCCGAGAACAGGCTGCCGAGGAAGCGGTTGAGGTATTTGAGCTGGAAGTTGGTCAGTCGTGTATTGATATGATCGCGGTAAGTGTTGGCGGTATCCTTGATGTCGATGCCGATATTGAATTCCACACGGTGCTCGGGGTCCGTGTTGTTTCCCGAGCCGGTGATCAGGCCCGTTTGCCGGTTGAAGTTGACCTTCGCTTCCAGGCCGCCGATGGAATCATTATCGCGCCGCAGCTCCTGGGCGCGTAGGTTGGAGATCACCTCGAAACGACCCTGGGGATCTTCCACGGTCACTTCGCCCGAAAGGAGGCCTTCGATCCGGTTCTTTTTGGTAATAAAGGGACCGATATCCCCAAGATTGATATTCCTGAGCTGTACGAACAGGTCGTTGGTCGAGCCGGTTTCGCTCAGCTTCGTTTGCAGCCGGATCTCCTGGTTCGATTCGCGCAGCACCAGCTCGCCGATCACCGGTGTGTTCTTCCGGAAGCTCAGTGCTTCTTCGCCCTGCTGCACGGTCCAGGTCTTCCCATTGAGCGAGAACGTGGAGGGGTTGAAGAAAACCGAAGCCCCATCAGGGAAAGTGGTGATGCGGGCCGACACATTCGCCTGGTTGATCGCCTGGTTGGACGTGGTGCTGATGGTTACATCCGACTGGTCGCGTCCTGCACGGATCCCGAAGCTGGTCTGGGGAAATTCCAGTGAGTCGCCTACGCGGGCATTGGCCACGGTACCGGTGAGCACCAGGGAGTCGAGCGTGCCGGTTCCGTCGAGCTTCACCCCCTGGAAATCGTATTGGCTATACTGGAATTGGGGCAGGTCGGCTTCCACTACCATTGCATTGGAGCTGGTATTGAGCGATCCCCGGATCGTGGCATTGTTGAAGCCGGAAAGCTGCGGGTCCACGAGCTTGATGTAATCATCCACCTGGCGCGTAGTGAGCGAATAGGTGAAGATCTGCGGGGCGATGGCTTTCGGGGCCTTGATGTAGGAAGGATAATAGCGGTGCAGGAAGAGCTGGAAGGCGGCCGGCAGCTCATCGAGGTTGAACTGGCCCCGGATGTCGGCATCGAGTTGCGCCGACTGCACAGTAAGGAAGTGCAGGCCGTTCTCATAGCCCGAGTTCACGGTCATCGCATCGAGAGGGATGGTCTTGTCTTCATCATAGATCACCGCATTGTTCACATTGGCCTTGCCGAGCAGGTCGGAGAGGGAGGATGCACGCGCATTCACGTCGATATCGCCACGAAGGCGGATGGCGCGGGGCGTGAAACCCAGGGCCTGCAGGTTGGCGGTGTCTACGCTGGCGCGCAGGTTGAAATAGGGCTTGTCGCCGGCGAGGTCGATGAGGCCACGGAGGCGAAGCTTCACGTTGGGGTCCTGGATGGTAAAGAGGCCGCGGATCGTTTTCCGGGCCAGCGTATCGCGGAGTGTGATGTTCTGGTACGTATAGTCGTTGTAATGGAAACGGCGGAGCGTTCCGTTGACGGTGGCCGACATGGTATTCCAGTCGAAACCCCGGCCGGCCACATTGCCGGTGAACTCCACGATCCCCAGTTTCGAATTATTCAGCAGGGCGCCCAGCTGAAAACCATTGGTGGCGATGCGGCCCGTATAAACAGCATCGCCTTTCGGCGGCAGCTTCATGTTGAGCTCCGTATTCAACGTGCCCAGGGCCGTCTGGATAGTGCCCAGGGTAACGAAGTCGTGGATCAGGCCCGTGTAGGTGCCCCTGAACTGCAGGTACTGAAGCTTGCGCAGGTCGGGGTTGCGAATGCGGGCAACGGCCGGCACGAGGTCGACCACATCGGAGTAGGTGGTGCGCAGCTCGCGCGCATCCACGTTGATCAGCGTTTCGTTGATATCGGGCAGGCCCACCATGCTTACCGAGCCGCGGAGGTAGGTATTCCTTCCGGCCGCGATCTCGAGGTCGGGCGAGGAGAAGTCGTCCACCGAGCCTTTCACCTTGCCGGTGATGCGGAGCTCTTTTTTCCAGGACTTCAGGTCGGGTGCAAAGAAGGCGATGTCGTCGCTCGAGATCCGGGCGTTCCGGAAGTCGGCCTCCAGCCGAACGGCGTGCAGGAAGTCGTTCAGGTCGGCGAGGCTCTTGTACTTCATGGCGAAATAGGGACCGAGCACGCTGCGGTTGGTTTCCAGCTGCAGCTGGTCGAAGATCATGCCTTGTGGATGAAAGGTCGTGTTGGCCTTGAGCTTTTTCACCACCAGGCCGCTGCGCTCGCGCGTGGAGAGGTTCACCTGGCCACGAACGGTGTCGGCTGTCCAGCCTACATTGGTGAGGGTGCCGTTGATTGCCGAAAAGTCGAGGTGGCGGCTGTCGAAATACGTGAGCTTGGTACCCAGGGTACCGATGTCGTCGCGGAAGCGGCCGTTGTTGATGCTGACCGTTCCAAAACGGATGGCCCATTCGGGTGTGGAGGCCGCGGTTTTGGCGCTGGCTTTCTTCAGCGTGTCGGTGGACTTGCCCGGGTAACTGAAGATCCAGATATCGGGAGCGTCGAGCTTGAGGGAACGTACGTCGATGGTCTTGCCGGTGAGGGTAAGCTGGTTGGCATCGAGGTCAAGGCCGCCCACGCGGGCGCGAAGGTCGGCGCCGAGCCAGGCATCGTGCTGTACGAAGCTCACGTTGCGGAGCAGCACTTTTTTCAGGTCGAATTCGATCCCTGCTTTCTTTTTCGCCCCGGTGCTCGGCGTAGCGAAATATTGTTCGAGGAAGGCATAGTTCCAGGTGGAGTCGGTGCGGTTGAGATTGACCACGGCGTTTTCCAGGCCGATGAACTTCAGTTCTGCCTTGTCCTTGAAGAGGAACCAGTCGGTGATGCGCACCTGCACGGTGCCGGCATACAGCAGGGTATCTTTTTTCTGGTCCTCCACCAGCACGCCTTCGAGGTCCATGTGGTTGAAGGAGAAAAGGCCTAGGGAAACATGTTTGATCGAGATGCGGGTCTGAAGGTCGCGGGAGAGGCGCTGGGTCACCTGGCGGGCCATCCAGTTCTGTCCGGCATCGGTTTGCAGGAAGCCCCAAAGCAGCAGGATCAGGATCAGCAATCCAAGGAACACACGAAGCGCTATTTTGAGGAATTTCCGCAGGATGTACTCTTTATGTAAAAATAGCCCGGTTTGATGGCTACGCAAAAGCGAGGCCAGCCCGGCGGCGGAAAATATTTGCTAAAGGTTCCTTTTCCTAGCGGATCGGGCTTGTATCCATGACCAGCGGATCATGGCGCTGGAAGAACCACCCGATCGAAAGGCCGGCAATGCGGTGCAGGATGCGGGGACCATTGTCGGCATTGTTCAGGCTTCCCAGCCCATGCTGGTAGAAGGCGAAGAAGAGCAATCCTTTTTTCGACTCGTAGCCCAGGTGCAGGTTGGCCTGTGCGGTAAAGCGCCCGTATTCGGTGAAGGCGAACCGCATGGGCCGCTCCACGGTGCCGAAGCCCCCGGCGCTGTTGAGCGTATCGAATTGCTCGCGCCCGGAGAACGCGATATCGATCGAAGGGCCGAAGCGGAGGAAGAGATGATTCTGTTTTTTGGAGAGATCAAGCTGCAGGAGCGGGGCGATCTCCATGGTATGCAGGCTGGTGCTGTTGTTCTTCGCCAGCTCGGAAGGGGGGAAGGAGGGCTGCTCCAGGGTGACCTTGTAGCCTTTTCGGCTATAGAAGACCGTGGGGAAGAAGTAAAGCTGGTTGTCGAAGGGTACTTTCAGCCCGATGCCGCCCATCAGCCCTTTCTGAAAATCAGTAGGCTGCTTGCTGTCCCGGATGGAATAGCGGGCCGAGGTCATTTGCCCGCCCGCAAAAAATACGGTGCGGACCTGGCTGAACGCCGTGGCCGTCAATAGGGTCAACGATAGGGTAAGGCAACAAAATCTATTCATCCTCCGCAAATAAGGGGGTAAAAGTAACCGGAATCGCCGGGAACCACAAGCTAATCGGGCGATTCATTGGTCAATATACGGCAATGAACGCCTCCCGGTTTCCGCCCGCTGCTGCCCGGTCCGCCAGCAGCTGGCGGTAGGCTTCCTCCTGTATGGATGCGATCTGATGCAGGTCCAGGCTGGATTTCACGTGAAATCGCCCCGCCTGGCCCAGGCCTTCGGCCCAGGTACGATCGCGCAACATCCGGCAAATGGCTTCCGCAAGGGCGGCCGGATCGTCGGGATCCACGAGCAGCCCGTTGGCGCCCTGCCGGATCAGCTCGGGACCGGAAGCCCGTTCGGTATAGATTACCGGGCAGCCAAGGGCCATGGCCTCCAGGGGCGCCAGGGCAAAGGATTCCACCCGTGAAGGGAAAACGGCGAGGGCAGCTTGCTCATAGGCCTGTCGCAGCCGGTCGTGGTCCACAAAGCCGGCGAAGGTGACGGAAGCGCCGGCGCCCTGCCGGATCAGGCGGCGGAAAGGCTGATCCTTCCCCTTGCCATACAGAATAAGTCGGGCCCCGGGCTCGGCGCGGTGGACCTCGTTCCAGGCCCGCATGAGGCTATCGACGCCCTTGGGTCTAGTCAGGGAGCCGCTGTAGACCACGAGCTTTTGACCCAGGGCGTTCCGCGGAGGGGCATCCGGACAAGGGACCCCATTGTAGCAAACCGCGGGCGGAAGGTCGAGGGTGAAGAAGCGCTGGTACTGCTCCGCGGTGAAGCGGCTCACGGCCAACAACTGGTTGGCGCGAAGCAGGTGCGCCCGCTCTACGGCATGGGCGGAGGGGCGGAACGGACGGCCCGTCATCGAACGGAGGTAGGTTTCGGCGCCATGGCACCTGACCAGGAGAGGCACGGGCAGTGGCCGCAGGTCTTCGGGATCCAGGTAATTCCAATGTATGGAGAAGTCGGGCCACTCCACCAGGTCCACCTGTTCGTCCCGGATAAGCTGGAGCAGGAAGTCCTGGAAAGCAGTCATCGCCCGGCCCACCTGGCGACGAAGGATACCGGTTCGCCGGAGCCATTGCCGCAGCACCGGATTCATGAACCAAGCGCCTTTCCCGAAGGAGCCGTTGGTCGGCAGGCGTTGCCGCCATACTTCCACTCCTTCGTCCGTTTCCCGGTCGCTGCCGCCAAAGCCGGGCGCATAGAGGCCGGCCACCAGCACACGGTGCCCGCGGCGGGCGAGTTCACGGGCCATGTTCCGCGTATAGGTGCCGATGCCGCCACAGGGACCCGGCGGGTATTCGTCGCAGATAAACAGGATGGTCATGTGCGCAGGGGCTTGGTGAAAAACCGGCGCGGTCCCACCCGGAGCAGGTAGGCCGTGCATTGCAGGAGTTGGGCGGCAAAGAAAGCGATGGCGGCTCCCGTAGGTCCGAGCGGGGGGATGAGGAGCAGGTTAGCAACCAGGCTCAGGCCAAAAGTCAGGGCCACGGTCCGCAGGATGGCGGGCAGTTGCCCCGCGGAGAAGAGCTTTGTCCAGAGAAAATTATTGAGGTAGAGCAGGGGAAGGCTGAGCGAGAGCCAGAAGATCACCTGCGTGTTGCGGGCGCCGTATCGCCCTTCGGTCCAGGCGTCGATCACGGGCGTCCACAGGAGGTTGAGCAGGAGCAGGGTGCCCATTGCCAGTGCCAGCTCGCCGCGCAGCAGTCGCCGGAGGCCTTCGCCGTTTTTATCGCGGCTCATCCGGGGAAGGAGCAGGGGGCCGATGGCGAGTAGGGGCAGGGTGCAGAGCTCGAAGACCTTCGTGCAAAAAGCATAGTCAGCCTGTTCGGAAGCCGGCCGCAGCCAGCCGAGGATCACCTGGTCGAACCTTGCCAGCAGGGTGCCGAAGAGCACCACGCCCAGCTGGGGGAGGGTACCTGCCATCAGGAAAGGACGCCCGGTCAGGTGCACACGAAGCCCGCTCAGGCCTGCTTCCCGGCGCAGCAGCCAGAAGCCGATGGCGGCTTCGGCCATGTCGGCCAGGGCCAGGCAGACTGCCAGGTGGGTGAAGGTCAGCCTTCCAAAACTGAGCAGCAGCAGGGCGCCGATGCATTTCAGCAGGGCCGCCGGCAGGGAAAGCGCGAGGAGGAGACGGAAGCGTTCCCGCCCTGATGCCCAGGCTTTCAGGGGCTGGGCCAGGCTGAGGATCCACTTGCCCGAAGCCAGGAGCAATAAGAGGAAACTGGTCGCGGGCGAAAGAAAGCCCAAGCTGAACACGGCGAGGAGAAGCAGGGCGGAAAAGCCCGTCAGCAGCAGGTGGCGCAGGTAGGCCGAGAGCAGGGGCGGTGCGGGTTCGCCCGCCGCGATCCGCCGCACCACGATCGCGTCGAGTCCGGAACCGGCGAGGGTGAACACGATTAGCAGCAAGGCCAGGCACCAGCTCAGCTCACCAAAAGCGTCCTTGCTCAGTTGCCGGGAAAGCAGCAGGAACAGCCCGAAGGCCAGCGCCTGGTTGAGCAGGAGCTGGAGCGCCGAGGTGGAGAGGTCGCGGAAAAAGCGGGCGGGCATCGCGAATAGAAACGTGCTGCTGTGGCCGGGGGTTGCTTGAGCCGGCTTACCAGGCTTTCGCCGCATCGTCGCCGCGTTTGTCAGCCACGGCTTCGAAGCGTCCGTCGGGCAGCACGCGGATCACTTCCGTGCGTCCGATGGCGCCGCGCTCGGTGATCTTGTAGCCCATGCGCTGCAGGACCTCGCGCAGGGTTTGAGGGAAGGTCCGTTCCACCGCGACCTCGTCGGGCAGCCACTGGTGGTGGAACTTGGGTTGCCACACCGCCTCGGTGGCCGGCATGTTGAAGTCCAGGATATTGATCAGGGTCTGGAACACGGAAGTCGGTATGGTGGTACCGCCGGGCGTGCCCGCAACCAGGTAGGGGCGTCCCTCCTTGAGTACAAGTGTCGGGGTCATGGCGCTGAGCATGCGCTTGTTCGGTGCAATGGCATTGGCTTCGCCGCCAACCGCTCCATAAATATTCGGCACGCCGGGCTTGGCGGAGAAATCATCCATCTCGTCATTCATGAGAAAGCCGGCGCCACCGACCACGGTTTTGCTGCCATAGGAATTATTCAGGGTGGTGGTCACGGCCACGGCATTGCCTTCGGCATCGATCACGCTGAGGTGGGTGGTCTGTTCACTTTCCTTCGGCAGCTTGCCCGGACCTACCGAGGTGCTCTTGCCGGCAATGCCGGGTTGATAATCGGCCATGCGCTGTCGGAGGTAAGCCGGGTCGGTCAGCCCCTTCATCGGAACAGGATAATAGTCGGCATCACCCATATGCTCGGCACGGTCGGCAAAAGCGCGGCGCTCTACCTCCACCATCAGCTGAACGGCTTCGGGGGAGAGGAAGCCATGGCGAGCGAGCGGGCGGTCTTCCACCATCTTCATCATCTGGTGGAGCAGGGTGCCGCCGGAGGAAGGCATGGGCATGCTCACGATCTCGTAACCCTTGTAAGGAAAGGCGATCGGGGTTCGCCATTTGGCTTCATAGTTCTTCAGATCGGCCAGCGAGATGAGGCCGCCGCCCCGCTGCATTTCTTCCACGATCAGCCGGGCCGTGGTGCCTTCGTAAAATCCTTTCAGGCCTTCGTCGCGGATGCGGCGAAGAGTGGCGGCAAGCTCGGGCTGCACCAGGGTGTCGCCGGCGCGCCAGGGGCGGTCGCGGACAAATGCGGTCGGACGCGTATTGAATTTCTGAAAGTCGCCCTTCAGTCCATTGAGCGAGTTGGCTTCTCTTTCGGTGATGATGAATCCTTTTTCCGCCAGGTCGATGGCGGGCTGAATGAGCTGCTTCATGGGAAGCTTCGCATAATGGGCGCTGGCAAAGAGGCCGGCAACGGTGCCGGGGACGCCGCTGGAAAGATGCCCGTCCACGCTCTTGCCGGGTACCACCTGTCCGGCCGAATCGAGATACATATCCCGAAAGGCGGCTGCGGGCGCTTTTTCCCGGTAATCGAGCGATACCTTCTCCCCGTTGGCCAGCCGGGCAACGAGGAAGCCGCCGCCGCCAATGTTCCCGGCATTGGGATAGACCACGGCGAGGGCCAGCTGGGTGGCGATGGCCGCATCGATGGCGTTGCCGCCATGCTTCATCGTGGCAATACCTACTTCCGTAGCGATCGGGTGGGCAGAGGCCACGGCCCCGCGGCTGCCGGTATCGGCCTTGCTGATGGTATAACGGTAGGGGTCAACCGTGATCGTGTTCCGCGAAGGGCGGCAGGAGAGGAGGGCAAGCAGGAACAGAAGGGTAAAGGCACGCATAGCAAAAGTTGAGTCCACGAATTAAAGCGAATTAATCGACATGTCTCGGCACCGGGCAGGCCGAAGCTTTTTTGTTTCATGGAAAGAATCGTACCTTATGGAGACAATCCTAATTACAAAAAACTTACTGCTCATGTTGAAACAAGCCAATCG
>CBHWDR010000051.1:0-10991 GCA_966112575.1 uncultured Chitinophagales bacterium | reverse complement strand
GTATCCTCTACTACTCGCATAAGGATGTATCCAAACTCGAGCACCTCATGCGCGACAAGCCCCTGAGCGAACGCGAGGTGGGTGCGCAGCTCATCAATGAGTCGGTAGCCTATGCCGAGAGCGGCGTTTGCCGCCGCAAGATCCTGCTGAGCTATTTCGGTGAGGAATATGAAAAAGAGAATTGCGGCAACTGCGATAATTGCAAGCATCCGAAAGAGAAGATCGAGGCCAAGGAGCACCTGGTTCAGGCCTTCAAGGTGATTAAAGCCCTCGATGAGCGTTTCGCTACCGATTACGTCGTGCGCATCATCACCGGCCACCTCACGCCCCAGATCAAGATGTTCCGCCATGAAGGCCTGCCGGAATTCGGCATTGGCAAGGGTCAACCCGACCATTTCTGGAATTCGCTCATCCGCCAGATGCTGCTGGAAGGCCTGCTGAAGAAAGACATCGAAGAGTACGGCGTGCTCAAGATCACGAAGAAGGGCCAGGAGTTCTTCAAAAAGCCCAAGTCCTTCAAGATCGTGCTCAACAACCTCTTTGAAGACACGGATGAAGACGATGACGACAGCGCGGAAGGCACCAATGCCGGTGCGGCCCTCGACGATAAGCTCTTCGAGATGCTCAAAGAACTGCGCCAGAAAGAGTCGAAGAAGAAGAACCTGCCTCCGTTCGTGATCTTCCTCGAGACCTCGCTGCAGGACATGGCCACCATGTATCCGACCACGACTGCCGAACTGGAAAAATGCCAGGGCGTCAGCAAGGGCAAGGCTATCCGTTATGGTAAGCCCTTCATCGACGTGATCGCGCAGTATGTGGCCGACAACAACATCGTGAAGCCCGACGACTTCGTGATGAAGAGCGTGGTGAACAAGAGCTCGAACAAGGTGCATATCATCCAGCAGGTGGATAAGAAGATCCCGCTGGAGCTCATCGCCAAGAACAAGGACCTCCGCATGGATGCCCTGCTCGAGGAGATGGAGACGATCGCCGCCTCCGGCACCAAGCTCAATCTCGACTATGCGATCGACCAGATGCTGGATGAGTTCGAGCAGGAAGAGATCCTCGACTATTTCAAGGGCTGCGAAACCTCCTCCCTCCAGGTGGCCCAAGAAGAGCTGGCCGACGGCAACTACAACTGGGAACAGCTGAAGATTATGCGCATCAAGTTCCTGGCGCTCTATGGGAACTAGGCTAAGAGGATAAAAGAGATAAAAGAGAGACCCTGCTGATGCGGGGTCTTTTTTGTTTTGACCTATTTTGTATGATGAATATTTGGAGTAAGGAGTCGCTCATGTTGGAGACTACGATGCTGCCCAGCCGGTTGGTGGATAAGATTGAAAGCAAGCAAATTCGGGGTTTTGTTTTCCAATATTCCATCGCAAAAGACGAGCGCTTGCCCTTTGTTTATCAAACCAGCACCACCTTTGTTGCAGAAGGGTGGGTGCAGGCGGTGCAGGGAAAGACACGGATTCAGGTGCAAATGCGAAGCACTACTTATGCAGTGTTTTATTACCTGGTCTATTTCTCAATAATGTTGTTCATGCTTGTTCATACCCTGACGACCTCCAGAATTGCAGGGCTGATGTTTTCATTCGCAGTTATATTGTTCGCGGTCATCGGATGGCTGTCGATCCGAAGGAACATCAGAAGGCAAAAGCGAAAGGTGAAGTCTGTGTTAGAGGAAGTACTGGTGGATACATCAACAGTTACTGGTGATAGTTTAGGGGCGTACTAATGTTTGTAGCACTTGCACCTTGATTCTCTTGTAGGCGATAGCTTTGAATTCATTGAGGAAGTCTAGATTAAGAATTAGCTTACGTAGATACTCCTTTGATTTCATGCTTTTTAAATACAACTCGAGTTTCCTCGCCTCTGCGCGATTGGCGAGTAAGAAACTAAGTTTAAGCTCCCAGTCTTTCGTGTACCTCGTGCTGGAAGCAGTGAAAAATCCTGATCGATGTTGTTCAACCCTTAGTTGAATGGACGCAGTTTCGCCAATATAGAATTTATCATACAAGGGAGAATAGAGGATGTAGACATAGTGCATGAGCTTTTATTGAGTATGATTGGTTACTGTAAATCTCAGACGATATGTATGGGGCGGTAGGAGTAAAGACGCTAGATTTTGACGTTTTTTTCCATTCTAGAATGTGTTGAAAAACCGTGCTTAAACATAAGCAAGGTTAAATAAGGGATTCTAGAGGCAGGTGCTCAAACGTTGTGTGCATATGAGACCAAAGCAAACCGAAAGAGTTCCGGTATCGCGGATGGTCATACAAGATAGATGAGTACGTCTATTTCCACGTGGTAGAACAACTGAGCAGTGACGTTATTCCGGCTCAAATCATCCGAAACAAGTAGGTAAGAAAATATCTAATCTTTTCACGTAGCAGGGGAAACTATCACCATTGTATTATGTGGTCTGGTCTTCTTTTTCCTGCTATGTGGGCAGCTCACGGATTTATTAATAGTGCCTTGGCAAGATACTTGGCTTCTTTGGGAGTAACTCGAGGCGGCATTGACCTTATACGAAGCGATACTCAAAGACCATAAAATATCCCTGTATTATCCGAAGCTTCTTTGTAAAATTAATCGTAATCGTCTCGACCATTGAGGACGGTTGTAAAATCGATGAATAAAACCCTGACGCAAAGCCCTGGTTCTTTGTGTTGTGGAACTGACTCGGCCATTCGGGAGGGCGACACATGGATAAAATGGACCCCGGTTGAATGCCACCGCATTTTTTATGTAGGCGTTAATTGTCCAGACCATTCGCGACGGAAACATATTGATGGAATAAAATCCTGAGGAGGAGACCTGGCCCTTTATGCTGTACCCGGAATCGTCCCGAACGGTCGGGACGGCGACACATAGATGAAATAAAAAACCCCGGTTGAATACCAGGGGTTCTCTGTGGTGTGGGCCGGAATCGAACCGGCGACACATAGATTTTCAGTCTATTGCTCTACCAACTGAGCTACCGCACCATCTCTTGCTCTACCTCCCGACTGTTCGGGACGACTGTTCGGGATGAGCTACCGCACCATCACCTGCCGAAGCAAGTTTCCGCTGAGCGGGCAGCAAAAATAAGGAACTGCCTGATAACTAGGTCAAAAAAATAAAAAAATCCATCAGGCTCGTACGCCTGCGCGAAGGAAAAAGATTTTATATCCGGGCAAATGAAACCAATGCCCCCATTCCTGCGTATCTCTTACAACCCGTACCCAAGGCTTGCTATTTCTTCAACACTAAAACCATACACAGTATGAAAAAGCTCAGCTTGCTCTTGATGGCGGGTGTCGCCTTTACGGCCTTCACCAATGTAGCCACCTCTCCGAAGTCGGGTACGCCCCTCTCGGCTACCCTTGCCGGCGCCAACGAAGTTCCCGGTCCCGGCGACCCCGATGGAATGGGCTACGTGAACATGACCCTCAACCAGGGACAGGGCACGATCACCTATGACCTCAATGTGAATGGGATCATTCCCGCTACCGGCGCCCATATTCACCTGGGCCGCGCTGGCCAGGCCGGACCGATCGTCGTGCATCTCATGCCTCCGGCAGACGGCAGCTCTTCCGAAACCGTAAACGTGGATCCGGAACTGATCAAGGCCATCCGGAAAAACCCGGAACTGTATTATGTGAATGTGCACAACCCGATGTATCCGGCGGGTGCCCTGCGCGGCCAGCTCGGAAAGTAAAGGGAGGCCCGTAAGGGCCTTTTTTTTGCACTTCCTGCAACAATGGATTGATGGCTGGCGCAATTCAATTCGGCTTCGCCTCTTTGCAAGCTTAGCTTCATGACGATGACCACACTTTAAACTAAACGTCATGAAAAAGCGCTTCACCCTTGCTGCCATTCCCCTGCTTTGCATTGTTATCCTGCAAACACCGGCGTGTAAAAAAGATCCGGTTTCGGAATCTGCTCCTCTTTTCAAGGAAGAATTCAAAGATGTGCCGGGCTTGCAGACAGCCGGCTGGGTCCTGACTTCCTTCTATTTCCTGAACAGCGGGCCTACCTGGGCCCAGGGAAGGGAGGGCGTAGATAAATTTGGAATACCCTACGGTTTCCCCGCCTATTCCCACCAGGGCAATAAAGGAGAATATGCTTATATCGGCTTCAGCGGGTATCCCGGTGCCGATTCCCTGAGCGCGTGGATGATCTCCCCGGTGATCACCCTTAAAGACGGAGATAAGATGAGCTTTTATACCCGCAGCGAAGCCTCAGGCGCAACCGACCGCCTCCAGGTACGCCTCAACACGCAGGATTTATCGGCCGACGTAGGGACGACCAATACCTCGGTAGGCAAGTTCACCATTTTACTCCATGCGGTCAATCCCGATGCGGCTGCCGGCGGATACCCCCTCAGCTGGTCGAAACGCGAAATGGTGATCGGAGGACTGGGCGGTCAAAAGCAAGTCCGGCTAGCCTTTCGCTACAACCCAAATACCAGTGCATCAAAAGGTATTGGCGTTGACGTGCTCGAAATTAATCGACCTTAAAACTCGGATCATCATGAATACAGTGACCTGGCTGGTGGTAGGCATGTTCTTGGTCTTCGGCACAACGGTGCGGGATAAGGGGCCGGTGCGCACTCCTGCACATTCCGTCCATGATATCAGCCGGCAGCTCATCAACAAAGCAGAAAGAGGGCTGAAGGAAGGCGATCTCGTTGTACGGTTGAGCCGGGACCCGGTGAGCCAACTGATCCGGCAGATCAATACCGACGATAAATCTTATTCCCATGCGGGGCTGGTGGTTATGCGAGGCGGTAAGCCGATGATCCTCCATTCCGTTAGTGGTACGGAGAACCCGGCAGGGGGCCTTATCGCAGTGCCCCTGCCGCGGTTCGCCGATCCGGGGGAGCATTATGGTTTTGGAGTTTTCCGGTATGATTTTTCACCGGAAGAAATGAAACGGTTAGCCGATACGCTCAGCGCCTGGGAGTTCAAGCAGATCGGTTTTGATTCTGTTTTTAATCTTAGGAGTAACAACCGCATGTATTGTTCGGAGCTGGTCATGAAAGCGGTTCAATCAGCCACCGGGAACAGACTGCGTTTCCATCCCGTGCTCCTCGAAGCCTGGCAATCGAAGCTGCTTTCGGCACATATGGGCCAGCCACTCCCAAAGAAAATGGCGGTCATCCCTATCGATGCACTTTACCGGAACCCTTTCTGTTCAGAAGTCAATCGCATCAGTTTCGCCGACTGAGCAAGGTCTTTGTGGTCGCAGATGCGGAGCAGCTCCTGCATTACTACATGAAGCCGTGCATAATCGGTAGGCTTGCTGATGAGCGGTGTGTCGAAACGAGCGCAGAAGACCCGGTCGCGCTCCTGTGCGGAAGTAGAAAGAACCACCACCGGCACCTGCTTCCACCTTGGATCCTTCTTCAGGCTCTCGAGCGTTTCCCAGCCATTGAGAATGGGCATGTTCAGGTCCAGTACAATGAGACAGGGAAGCGATTCGGAACGGCGCAGCTCTTCCAGCAGGGCACGGCCATGCGGGAAGGGATAAACCTGGTGATCGCCTTCGATCTGCTGCAGGATCTCGGAAAATAGTTCGATGTCGTCGGTGTCGTCGTCGGCCCAGAAGATGGTGTGGTTGCTCATAACGCAGGGGTTAGACGAATTCAGCGGCCATTAAGTTGTGCGCAGGTTCACGAATCTTCACGGCCGATCAGAACTTGTTCCTCATCAAGTATCCGGTACCAGTAGTCGTAGCAATACTGCCTCTGCCCGTTCGAGCAATGCGTATGATAACGCAGGCTGAAGCCCTGTTGCAGCAGGCACTCGCGCGCTACCGTTGTTTCGTTCACCGCAGGCGGAAGAAGCTCCTCCAGAATGCGCCGGTTCTTGCGCAGAAAATACTGGATCGCACGTACGCGCCCGGAATCGTCACGCACCTGGTTGTTGTACTGGTTGCGGCAGTGGTCATCACAGAATTTTTTGTCGCTCCGCCCCCGGATCGTTTTTCCGCAACACCGGCAGCGCTTGTAGGGAATGGTTGTTTGCATCCTGCAAATTCAAATTGCTAACGCGGAATACCCTGTAGGTTTCCCCGGGCAGCAAACGTTTTTTTCCGGAAGTAAGCGGTTAAAATCCGGCTATCGCTTTTTCCACCCTGCATCTTTGTTATCGATACAACCCGGAGGAGGGTTGAACAAATTGATAACGTTCCCAACAGAGGGGAAGAAAATGAAGCGACATGAATGCGTTGAAGAACAAAGTGCAGTTGATCGGCAACCTGGGCGGCAAGCCTGAGGTAAAGACCCTGGAGTCGGGTAAGAAGATGGCCAAGTTCAGCCTGGCTACCCATGAGTCGTACAAGAATGCCGAAGGCGAGCGGATCAAGGAAACCCAATGGCACAATATCGTGGCCTGGGGTAAGCTGGTAGACGTGATCGAGAAGTATCTCGACAAAGGCTCGGAGGTGGCGGTCGAAGGAAAACTGATGAGCCGGAATTACACAAAAGACGGGCAGAACCGGATTTACACGGAAGTGCAATTGAACGAATTGCTCATGCTTGGCAAGCCGGCAACCGCCTGAGCAGCGTCCCGTTTTTCAGCCGGTGATGCGCCTGCGATCCATCACCGGTTTTTCCTTTATTTCGCAACGTTCCCTGGTTTAAAATCGTCTTAATAGAACACCCGGAACCGGCCTCCAAGGCCGATTTCCGCTAACTTTACAGGATACATTCCATGCTTCCAAAAGACGATTCGAATCACCTCTTTCAACTGGCTGTTGACCTGGTCGAAAACACCTCGCAGCAGATATTCCTGACCGGTAAAGCCGGTACGGGCAAGACGACTTTTCTCAAGTATGTCAAGGAACACACCAGGAAGAACACGGTCATTGTAGCACCTACCGGTGTGGCGGCCATTAATGCAGGCGGCGTGACCATGCACTCGTTTTTCCAGTTGCCGCGCGGGCTCTTCGTACCCGGCATTATTCGGCCCGAAAGCATCCGCTATGGCGGTGAGCTGGTAGACAAGCACAGCCTGTTCAAGAACATCCACTTCAATGCCAACAAGCGCGAGTTGCTCCAGGAAGTGGAATTGCTGATCATCGATGAGGTAAGCATGGTGCGTTGTGATATGCTCGATGCCATCGATACCGTGCTGCGGCATTTCCGGCGCCTGCCCACCATCCCTTTCGGCGGGGTGCAGGTGGTGTATATCGGGGACCTGTTCCAGCTTCCGCCCGTTGTGAACAACGAGGATTGGGAGATCCTGAAAGATTATTATCCCAGCCCGTTCTTTTTCCATTCGAAAGTGGCAACGGAAGCGCCGCCGCTCTACATCGAGCTCAAGAAGATCTACCGGCAGAGCGACCAGGAGTTCATCGATGTATTGAACCGGATTCGCAACAACCAGCCTACAACGGCGGATTTTGATTTCCTGAACCGGAAATATGATCCCTCCTTTGTTCCGCAAGGCGAGGCGCGCTGGATCACGGTGACCACCCATAACCGCAAGGCAGACGCGATCAATATATCGGAGCTGGAGCGGCTCAAGGGTAAGATGCATGTCTTTGAAGCCAAGGTCAGCGCCGACTTCCCGGATAAAGCGCATCCAACCGAAGTGCGGCTCCAGCTGAAGGAGGGCGCGCAGGTCATGTTCATCAAGAACGACCCGGAACGAAAGTATTTCAATGGCAAACTGGCGACCATCAAAAAGATCGAAGGCGACCTGATCACGGCAGCTTTCGAAGACGGCTCCGAACTGGAGCTGGCCAAGGAAACCTGGAAGAACATTCGCTTTGTGTATAATCGCGAGAAGGACGAGATGGAGGAGGAAGAACTCGGTTCATTTGAGCAATACCCTATCCGTCTCGCCTGGGCCATTACCGTACACAAGAGCCAGGGCCTTACGTTCGAACGGGCCATCATCGATGCCGGCACCTCCTTCGCGCCCGGCCAGGTATATGTGGCGCTTAGCCGCTGTACCTCCATGGAGGGCATGGTGCTTCGCTCGCGGATCCACCCCTTTGCCGTCTCCACCGACAAGCGCATTATCGAATTTGCCCAGAAAGAGATCTCCGATACCACTACCCTGGAGTCGGTACTCGAGCGGGAGAAATACCAGCACTGGGCCCGGAACCTCACTAAGGTGTTCGACTGGGGCAAAGTGGTTTCTTCACTCTACGACTGGGCGAAGCTCATCCCTTCCACTAAAGTGCTGCAGAATACCGTTACGCTCGAATTGGCCCAGTCGCTGCTGATGAAAGCAAAGGAACAATCCGAAACGGCGCGCAAGTTTCAGCGCCAGCTCTCCTCGATCCTCGAGCAGGTTCATACCGACCTGGATACGAATCTGCTTGAAGAACGAATGAAGAAGGCCGTAGCGTTTTTCTCCAAAGACCTGGCGGAAGGAATTCTTATTCCCATACAGGAACATATTGCCGGCATCCAGTATACCTCGCGGGTCAACAAATACCGGGAAGAGGTCCGCACCATCGAAGGAGTGATCTGGCAGCAGCTGCTGAAGCTCTGCGATTCGAGCTGGGGCGATTTGCGCTTTGGCGACCGGAACGATTTCCGCCACCTGGACCCGCTTTACCAGAAGCGTGCGAAGAAAGCCGGAAGGGAGGCGAAAGGTTCGAGTCAGCAAACCACATTTGAACTGTACCGCACGGGCAAGACCATCGAAGAGATCGCCGCAATGCGCAGCATGGCGGAGAGTACCATCGGCGGGCACCTGGCCATGTTCGTGCGCAGCGGGGAGATAGGCGCCACCGAGCTCGTTGACCGGATGAAGATCGACAAGGTCCTTCAGGTGATTGGCGAAGTAGGCACCGAAAGCCAGGGGATGATCAAAAGCCGGCTGCCGGAAGAGATCAGCTTTTTCGATATCCGCGTAGCCATCAATCATTATCATTTTCTCCAACAGAAGCAGACCGCTTAACAAGGCGTGGCTTGCCGTTTGTGACTGGATGGAAAAACATCTATGGCGCGGCTGTACCTCCTGTTCCTGGTCCTCCCCTTCTTCGCCTGTAAGACCGGCGGGCCACTGCTTTCCAAAAGAACGCCGCACGAGCAGTATGCGCATAAGCTGACCGAGGCCGGACTGGATGCCACGGCCATCGGACGTTCGTGGATGGCTGCAGGGGGCCGGGCGCTAGCGCAACCGGTCCATATCCAGTTGCCCTATCGCGAGCAAGGCTACCTGCCGGCCGGAGAGCCCCGAGCGATGGGCCTGCGCTTCACGGCGAAAAGAGGACAGCGGCTACAGTTCGAGATCCTCAAAAATCCGGTCGCGGGCTTTTTGCTCTATATCGAATTGTGGCAGCCTGCCGAAGGAGGCGGCAAGCCGCAACTGCTGACAGCACTCGACACCAACAAAACCGTATTCAGTTTTGATGCCGATCGTGACCAGGCGCTGATCCTCCGGCTGCAGCCCGAATTGCTGGTCAGCGGGGAATATACCCTGAACATCACCGTGGGGCCCTCCCTCGGTTTCCCGGTTGCGGGTCGTTCTCCAAAGATCGGAAGCTTCTGGGGTGATGCCCGGGATGCAGGCGGACGAAAGCATGAAGGCATCGACATTTTTGCACCGAAGCGCACACCAGCCATTGCCGCAGAAGACGGCGTGATCACTTCTGTTCGGGAAGGTGGCCTGGGCGGCAAGGTCGTTTTCATGCGGCCCAGGGGAAGGGACATCAATCTTTATTACGCACATCTCGATGAGCAACTAGTGCGGACGTCGCAATCCGTAGCCAAGGGCGACACGATCGGGCTCGTTGGTAATACCGGCAATGCCCAAAGCACACCTCCGCACCTGCATTTCGGGATCTATGCGATCGGTGGTGCGATCGATCCCCTTCCATTCGTGGAGCCAACGATCCGGCAGGCGCCTGCTCCTTCTTTTAACCGGAGTGTCTTGTCGGGTACGATGCGGCTTCGGGAGAAGTTTGTGGTTCGGAGCGCCGATGGCAGTGCGGCTACCACTTATGGCGAGAACACCATCGTGGAACCCTGGTCGGTGGCTTCGGGTTTTGTAACGGCGCGTTTTCCTGATGGTCGTTTGGCTTCCATTCCGCAGTCAGCCATTGGTCTTGCCGGGGAGATCCGGTCGATGAAATTACGCGGGCCGGTGAGCCTGCTCGTCTATCCCGGGGAAACGGCGCCAAAAAAAGGCCTCCTGTTGAAGGAGGCACGGGTATCCGTTCTGGGTTATTTTAATTCCTATACGCGTATTCGTTCAGGAGACCAGGAAGGTTGGGTCCTTACCAACGTCCTCGGCTGATCATCGGCCCATATACACCATGAGGATCTGTACATCGCTCGGATTGATGCCCGAGATGCGGCTTGCCTGGCCAAGTGTCTGGGGCCGTACCCGGTTCAGTTTTTCCCTTGCTTCCAGACCCAATGATGTAATACGTTGATAATCAAATGTTTGTGGAATTTCTAAATCTTCCAGCTGGCGCATGCGGTCTACCAGCTCCCGCTCTTTGTCGATATATACCTGGTACTTCAATTGAATTTCCGCTTGCTCGATGGATTCGTGATCATATGCTTGCAGCAGGCCATCGATTTTTGGAACGGAATTACGAAGCTGTTTCAGATTCACATTCGGCCGGAGAACGATCTTATCCAGCCGCTGTTTCTCACTGATCGTAGCGCTGCCGATCGCATTGAAGAAGGGGTTGATCTCTTCCGGCTCCATTTGCACGGCGAGTTCTTTTTTCAGCTGCACTACTTCAGACTGCTTTTGCTCTACCCGGCGCATCCGCTCCTCTTTCGCCAATCCCATCCGGTAGCTCATTTCGGTGAGACGGAGATCGGCATTGTCCTGCCGGAGCAGGGTGCGAAACTCAGCACGGGAAGTGAACATCCGGTAAGGCTCCTGGGTTCCTTTGCTGATGAGGTCATCGATCAATACGCCGATATAGGCTTCGCTCCTTTTCAGGATAAAGGACTGCTCACCGTTGATCTTCCGGTGCGCATTGATTCCGGCCATCAATCCCTGGCAGGCCGCTTCCTCGTAACC
>CBHWDR010000050.1:0-11078 GCA_966112575.1 uncultured Chitinophagales bacterium | reverse complement strand
GACTCTCTTAACTTCATCGAAATTTTTTTGCAAACATAGTACCTGCTCATGAAAATTCTGGTTCGCTTGCCCAACTGGCTGGGTGATATGGTCATGTCGGTGGGCCTGCTGCACCAGCTTCCGCATTTCTTCCCGGGAGCAAAGCTGAGCGTGATCGCCAAGAAAGGGATTCACGAGCTGATGCCCCTGTTCCCGGAGGCAGAACACCAATTCGTGTTCAGCAAGGAAGCTTATAAGGGAACGGGCGGCGTGATGCGTTTCGGACGCGAGCTCCGCGCCAAAGAAAAGTTCGACCTCTTCCTCTGCCTGCCCAATTCCTTCTCCGCGGCCCTTATGGGTTATGCGGCGGGCAGCCCGGTGCGGATCGGCTATAAAAATGAACTGCGCCAGCTCCTGCTCACGCATTCCTATTCCCGCGTGCCGGGCGGTCATCGCGCACTGGAATACATCCGCCTGGCGGAAAGGTTTACGGGAATAGACATGCTTCCGCCCGATGTTTCGCTGCGGCATTCCTTTCAAAAAGCGGATCACATCGTGGTCAACATCAACTCGGAGGCTTCCTCACGCCGGCTTACGGTAACGAAAGCTGTTGAATTGCTGGATGCGCTTCGGACGGACCTTCCCAACCCGATCATCCTCGTCGGTGCGCCCAAGGAAAAGGAGTTTGTCGACACGGTATTGAGCAAGGTGGGGAACCGCGCCGGCATCGAGAGCCGGGCCGGCAACACGACCTTACCCGCGCTTGCCGAGCTCCTGGCCTCTGCGCGCCTCCTCCTCAGCACCGATTCCGGCCCGGCCCACCTGGCCAACGCCCTGGGTACGCCTACTGTCGTTCTTTTCGGCGCGGGCAACGAGGCACACACGGCACCCTACCGGCAGGACCTCCGCCAGATCGTGCGGCTGAACGCCCTGGAGTGTGAGCCCTGTGAACGGAATATTTGTGCGCGGTTCGACACGCCGCAATGCCTCGAGCAATTGCGCAATGTGCAGATCCTTGAAGCCATTCACCAAATCGCCCAACGATGAGTTCCGAATTTTTTCAACAGGAAGTGGACCAGGCATTGCGCGTGCTCCAGGAAGGAGGTGTGATCCTGTATCCAACGGATACGATCTGGGGACTGGGCTGCGATGCCACCAACGAAGCCGCCGTGCGCCGGATCTACGGGATCAAGCAACGGGAAGACAGCAAGAGCCTCATCATCCTCGTTGCCGAGGAGCGGGATATCCTGCAACTGGTGGTGGCGCCCGACCTCGCAGTATTCAATTACCTGGAAGAGCAGGAACGTCCGACTACCGTGATCTTCGATGGTGCGACCAACCTGCCGGACGCGCTGATCGCCGCCGATGGCTCCATCGCCATCCGCATCGTGCAGGACCCCTTCTGCAGGCACCTCATCAAGCGCTTGCGCAAGCCCATCGTCTCTACTTCAGCCAATATCAGCGGCCGGCCGGCACCGGTGAATTTCCAGGCGGTCAGCCGGGAGATCCGCGAATCCGTGGAGCATGTGGTGCGCTGGCGGCAGGACGATCCCACACCGGCCCAGGCTTCCCGCATCATGAAATGGAATGCCGATGGCTCGGTGACCATCATCCGCGACTGAAGCTTTATTTACCTCGGTATTTTTTCTCCCAGGCTTTTATTCGCTGTGCTTCCACCGGAAGCTTTTCGAGCGTTTGTGCCAGCAGGGCGAGGTAGTCGGCCAGCTGCTCCCGGTCGAGTGCATAAAAGTCGGTAGCCGTCGGCTGTTGATGAATGCGGATCGCCTCTTTGGCCTGATAGGTTGCAAGGTCTGCGCCTTGCCGGGTCAATCCCGCATCCAGGTAGATCTTCACCATGGCCGGACCATTCGGATCATGGGGCAGTTGGTTTCCGTACATGCGCGTTACCATATTCAGCAGCCGCGTTGCACTTGCTTTGTCTGCCTGGCGCAGGGCTTCGTCGGCTTGCGCGAATAGGTAAAAGACCGAAGGATCGCGATCGAACCGCGTCTCGCCTTTGGCCGCATCAAAGGAGGCCGCCTTGAACTGTGAAAGAAAGCTGCTGTCGCGCTGCCGCACGAGCGAAGGGTTCGCAAGGCCCCAGTTGTCGACGGCCGGAAGGAACTGGTAAAGGGTTCCTAAGCTCACCATCTGTGAAGCGAAGAGCTGCTCGAGGGAGGTGAAGAAGATCGGGCGCTCGTACAGGTTGGATTGCAGGATATCGAGGAGCAGCACCTGGTCGAGGGTGAGGTAGGCGGGAAGCGGGATGGCGACGCTATCGGTAAGCGGGATGCCCGTTGCAAACGAAGCCAGCTGCTGTTTCTGCACGGGCAGGGAAACCCCGTCCAGGTCGTAGGAATAGAAGGTCCCGTCTTCGGTGACTGACTGCCCTTTTTCGGTGTAGAGGAATTCAAGCAATTCAGAAAGGGAAGCGTGGTTCTTCGACGCGAGGGTCTTGCTGGCATAGAGGTGTGCGGGATGGGCATAATAGGCCTCGGGAGCGTCGAAGCGAAGCCCGTTCTCTTTCAGCCCATGGATGTATTTGGGTAAGCCCAGCAGCGAGAGGTTGATCACCGTTACATCCTTGCGCGTACCGTTGACCCGTTGCTCCCAGAGGAGGGGATAGGTGTCGTCATCACCATAGGTGAAGAGGATGCTGTTAGGCGGGAGGGGGGCGAGGTAATTGCGGGCATAAGCAGATACTTCTGTGCGTCGCGGCGAGCGATCGAGGAAGCGTTTAGCTGCCGCCGAATCGCCTGCCATTTCCAGCTCCATCCAGGCAAAGACATATTCGTTGAGTTTCTTCGCAACCGAATTGCCCACCAGGGTCCGGTAGCCCGGGTTGCGTTTGGCCAGCAGGTCGTAGGCATTGAGGCTTTTGTCTAAATAGAAGATCGCGCTGTCAACGCGGGCCCTGGATGGCTGTTCCAGGGGTGATAGTTTCGGCAGGGTGGATTGAACGTCGCCAAAGCGGTCGTAGAAGAAATTGGTGACGAGGGCCGAGTTAGCCCGGGCCAGTCCTTCCAGCAAGGTATCGGACAACGCTTCGGGTTTGCCTTTCCCAAAATCGCGGATCATATCGCGCGCCCAGGTGGGGTAGCCGAAATACCGGCAGCGTTCGTACCCATACCGGCTGTAACTCGTCGGATCTTTCAGGAAACGGTCCCTGCGCTCTTTGGCCGGCCTGCCGGCTTCCGCTTTTTCGAAGCGCTTCAGGGGCAGGTAGCGGCCGCCGGTCCAGAAGGCTTCTGCCAGAAGCACCGAGTCGTTGCGCCGGTCGATGACGTGGGCGTACCAGCCCTCTTTCTTTTTCGCGAACACCACCGCCTGCCGGTAATCTTCCGGTGCGTTGTATTTGTTGAAGAAAGCTTCCACCACTCGCGGGTAGGAAGGCAGCTGGGCAGATGTGTAGAGCGACAAGAGCAGCAAAGCCGGAAGAAGGAAACGCATGCGGTGAAGATAGGACAGTCGTTGTAGGTCAGAGACCGACAACCGTGCTTGCTCATATTGGGCGTCTGTCTGGGCCAAGAAACAAGAAATGTAGAAGTGAAGAACCACTGACCGAATGATGGTTCATACTAAAAAGCCTGATGGCAACCTTTAGGAAAAGATTGCTTTAAACAAAAACCTCTGTGTCTCTTTGTGCCTTCGTGACTCCGTGGTTCAAAAAGCGGGTGAGAGCCATCCCCACGGAGCCCATTTTCGAATTCCCGCATTCCCGAATTCCCGAATTACCTAGCTTCGCGGCCGCATGAAGATCACGTTCACCAGCCAGGAGGAAAGCGTATTTCGCACCGTGGGCAAAGTAGCCGACGGAATGGCTCTGCCCTGTTACCTGGTGGGCGGGTTCGTGCGCGACAAGATCCTGGGGCGGCCGACCAAGGATGCCGATTTCGTTTGCGTGGGCGATGCCCTGCACCTGGCGAAAGAGGCTGCAAAGCAGTTTCGGCCGCACCCGAAGGTGAGCCTGTTCAAGACTTATGGTACCGCGCATTTCCGACTGCCCGATGGCTTCGACCTCGAGTTCGTGGGCGCGCGCCGCGAGAGCTACCGCGAGCAGAGCCGCAATCCCGAAGTGGTGCCGGGCACCCTTGAGGACGATCAGAACCGGCGCGACTTCACCATCAATGCCCTGGCCATCTCCGTCAACGAAAACGGGTTCGGTACCCTGGTCGATCCCTTTGGCGGACTCGATGACCTGAAGCAACAGCTGATCCGCACACCCCTCGACCCGGATACGACCTTCAGCGACGATCCCCTGCGGATGCTGCGCGCCGTGCGCTTTGCCGCCCAGTTGAAATTCCGCATCCACCCGGATACCTATCATTCGCTTTCCGTCAACGCCCACCGCATCCGCATCATCACCCGCGAACGCATCACGGATGAATTGAACAAGATCATCCTCAGCGAACAGCCTTCCGTGGGCTTCAAGCTGCTTTACGAGACCGGTCTGCTGAAGCTGATCTTCCCGCAGATGGTGGAGCTGGCCGGCGCCGAATACGTCGACGGACATGGCCATAAGGACAATTTCTTCCATACCCTTGAGGTGCTCGATAATGTCGCACGCCGGTCGGACTCGCTCTGGCTGCGCTGGGCTGCGATCCTGCACGATATCGCCAAGCCGGCCACGAAACGGTTTGAAGAAGGCCATGGCTGGACCTTCCACGGCCATGAAGTGGTGGGTGGCCGCATGGTGCCCAAGATCTTCGACCAGTTCAAGCTGCCCCTGGGCGAGGAGATGCGGTTCGTGCGCAAGCTGGTGGAGCTGCACCTGCGACCGATCAGCCTGCACCGCGACGAGATCACCGATTCGGCGATCCGCCGCCTGCTGTTTGATGCGGGCCAGGACATCGACGCGCTGATGATCCTTTGCGAAAGCGACATCACCTCGAAGAACAAGTACAAGGTGAAACGCTACCTCTCCAATTTCGAGCTCGTGCGCGAGCGCTGCCGCGAGGTAGAGGAAAAAGACCAGATCCGCAACTGGCAGCCGCCGATCACGGGGGAGCTCATTATGGAAACCTTCGGCATCGCTCCCTCTAAAAATGTGGGCGTGATCAAAGACGCCATCCGCGAGGCCATCCTCGAAGGCGAGATCCCCAATAACTACGAGGCGGCCTTTGCCTTCATGCTGAAGAAAGGATCCGAGGTAGGCCTGAAGCCGAAAACCACGGACTAGGCCCCCAATTCCCAATCCCTAATACCCAATCCCCAATACCCAATACCCAATACCCTAATACCTTAATCCCCAATTCCCTCCTTATATTTGACGTTTATTGAATTTGAACCCGATTTCATGGCTATACTGAAATTCAGAGCTTACCTGGAAGAAGACGACAGTGTGTACCGGGATGTGGCCATCCGCCATACGCAGAGCTTTTTCGAACTGCACGAAGTGATCCTGAAATCCTTCGAGTTCGATTCGAAGCACCAGGCTACGTTTTTCCGCAGCAATGACAACTGGCAGCGTGGCCGCGAGATCTCGCTCGAGGTCTATGACCGGGCCTACAAGGCGCCGCCGCTGATGATGAAGGAAACCACCATCGGATCGGAGATCCGCGATCCTAACCAGAAATTTATTTACCTCTACGACTTCACGAAGAACTGGACCTTTCTCGTGGAGCTGATCAACGTATCGAAGGAAGAGAATCCCAAGCTCACCTATCCAACGCTCGCGCGTAAGGAAGGCATCGCGCCCAGCCAGTACGGCACCAAAAGCCTGCTGGGCGAACGCTTTGCCGATGTGGAAGAGAAGTACGACCTCTCCAGCAATGCCGAAGGCTTCGGCGAAGAAGGCGAGGAAGGTACCGGCGGCGGGGATGACGGCGCAGCCGATGAAGGAAGCGAGAACACCGAAGAATTTTGATCGCCATTCAGCAACTAACTTGCGGCTGTTCCCCGGGAACAGCCTTTTTTTATGATGCAAGCGCCCATCAAGACCGTTCATGTGATCGCCGGGCCCACCGCTTCGGGCAAGACCGCAGCCGCCATCCGGCTGGCAAGCACACTGGGTGCGGAGATCATTTCTGCCGACAGCCGGCAGTGTTACCGTGAATTGCGTATCGGTGTGGCCCGTCCCGGCGAAGAAGAACTGGCGGCCGTGCCGCATCATTTCATTGCCACGCACTCGGTTACCGACAATCTCACCGCTGCCGATTTCGAAGCCTATGCGCTGGATCGCTGCACAGCGCTTTTCGAGCAGTCGGATCATGTAGTGATGGTGGGCGGAACGGGACTTTATATCAAAGCATTTTGCGAAGGGCTGGATGCAATTCCCGCGGTGCCGGAAACTATCCGAACCGAGATCCAGCAGCGGTACGCGGAAGAAGGGATGGGCTGGCTGCAGGAGGCGATCCGGAATGAAGACCCGGACTTCCATTCGGCAGGAGAGATCCAGAACCCGCACCGGTTGATGCGCGCCTTAGAAGTGAAACGGGCTACGGGTGCCTCCATCCTCACGTTCAGAAGCGGAACAAAAAAGCAACGCCCGTTCGCCATCCGCAAGATGGCCCTCGATATTCCCAAAGATCTCCTCCATCAGCGGATCCATCTCCGTGTGGACCGGATGATGGAAGAAGGCCTGCTCGATGAAGCGAAGTCCCTCTTGCCTTACCGGGATCTGCCTGCCCTTCAAACGGTCGGTTACCGCGAGATCTTCGCCCATCTTGATGGGGCTTGCAGCCTCGCTCAGGCTGTGGAGGACATCAAGACCAATACCCGGCGCTACGCGAAGCGGCAGCTGACCTGGTTCCGGAAAGACCCGGAGTTCAGCTGGGTGTCGCCAACACAATTTTAGGCTGTTGTTCCGGCAGCACGATCACAAAGGTCGCACCCCTGCCTTCCTCGCTTTCAGCCGTGATAAAGCCATGGTGATTGTCGACCACTTTCTTGCAGAGGGCAAGCCCGATACCGGATCCCGGGAAGGCGGCTTTGTTGTTGAGGCGTTTGAACAGTCCGAAGATCTGCTCGGCATATTGCTGCTGAAAGCCGATCCCGTTATCAGCGATCCGGATCTCGTGGCAGGGGCCGGGCGGCAGGCCTTCCGGCTTTTCCTCTTCCGTCAATGGCCGGGATGTGACCTGGATGACCGGTTGCGTGGCCGACTGCGCGAACTTCAGGGCATTGCTGATGAGGTTGTGAAAAAGCTGGTTCATCTGGAGCGGGATCGCTTCGACCGACGGCAAGGTACAGAACGATACACGCGCTCCTTTTTGTGTGATCATCAGCTCGAGATCTTCCCGTACGGCGCCGAGGATCTCGTTCAGGTCCACCCGGCTGAACGGGTCTTCCTTGCGCATACTGGAGAAGCTGAGGATATCGCGGATCAGCTGCGACATGCGTTCCGCGGAAGCCATCATCTTGTTGAGCTGCTCCCTTCCTTTTTCGTCGAGACGGTCGCCCTGCGTGTCCTGCAGGTAGGAGCCAAAGGAGCGGATCTTGCGCAGCGGCTCCTGCAGGTCGTGCGAGGCCACGTAGGCATACTGTTCCAGTTCCTTGTTGGAGCGCTGGAGGTCGGCAATGTTCTCCTTCAATTCACTCTCGTAACGCTTGATCTGCGTGATATTGTTGAAGGCCGCGATCACACCGTCATCCAGGCGGGTCAGTGAAACCAGGAAGTAGCGTTTTTCCTCGCCGGCCTGGTACTCGATCTCGAACTCTGCCGGGTTACCGCTCGTTACCACGCCAACGAAAGCCTGGAGCATTTGCTCCTGCTCGCCCGAATGCGGCAGTTCCGACAACCTGCGGCCCATCGCTTCCTGCACCGTGGTCTTCATCAATCCGGCCGCAGCAAGGTTCATAAAGCCGATCTCGAAATCTTCCACCACCTCGTTCTTTCTCTTGGCCAGGAAATGGATCACGCCGCTCTGCGAGGTATCCAGGATCGAGCGGGTGAAACCTTCCAGCCAGCGGTGCTTGCGGCTGATGAAGAAATTGGAAAGGAAGGTCACGATGATAATGCCAAGAGCCAGCACACCGAAAGCCGTGGTCAGCAAATTGTTCTGCCGGCTCGAAGAGCCAAGTTGTTTGCGCCGTTCGGCCAGCAGCCGGTTCTCCAGTTCAATGCCGCGCTGAATGCGCAGGTGGGTGTCGTACAGCTGCCGGAGGAGGTCGATGCGGTTCTGGTTGATGAGCTCCACAATATTGTAGCGCATCAGCACCGGCAGCATCTCTTCCACTTCCATGCGAATACTATCCACTTTGAGTACCTGCGGCGGGTTATCAACGACAAGGTTGCGCAGTTCGGTCAATTCCTGTCGGATCCCTCCTCCTTCATTCCGCAACAGCGAATAGAAATCCTTCAGCCGGCCGCTGTCGAAATTGGCCGAATAGATCTGTGCGCTCTTCAGATGGTTGGAAAGGCGTTCGAAGCTGGAGATCACGATCCGCGTATGGTCTACACGCTCGGTGTAATGCTGCACCCGGGAGAAATTGATCCGGTTGAGGATGATGACCGCGATCAGCAGAATGAATGAGACGATAAAAGCGTATAGTGTTTTTCTCCCCATTGGACGAAATCGGAGTCAATTTAAGGCTTTCTTTTCTCCCGAATCGGCATAAAAAATCCCGCCAGCGGCGGGACTTTATGTCTGGATAAGGTGGTCTAGATCTTTACACCCAGTGTGAGGTAAACGTTGCCGGCCGTATTGCGGAGGTTGGCTCCGGCGTAAGGCGCGTTCCGAAGGCGATAGGCAAAGTGTACATCTTTGGAGATCGCATGCACGTAAGTCAGGTCAACAAAGAAGCCTTTGTCGCGGTAGCCCAGGCCACCGCTGAGGTTCATGCGGCTGCCTTTCTCGCCGGCGATGTTCTTGTAGGGGTTGCCATAGTAGGCGCCACCCAGGCGGACCATCCAGGTGGTGAACTTGAGTTCGCCGCCAACCCGGAAGTTGAACGCTCCTTTATAGGCATTGTTGATCGCGTCATTGAGCGAGCGGTAGTAGGCTTTCGTTTCCGGGTCAACACTCTGACCTTCTTCGGTATCGGCGCTGTAGGAGTTCGACTTGTAATTGACATACTCCACGTCAGCAGTAAGGAAACCGCGTTGCTTGGTCACGTCCTGGATCTCGCGCAGCACATAGGAGACACTGCCCATCACCTTGTACGGCGACAGGTAGGTGTACTTGGTGCGGGTGGGTTCGCTGTTGTTGTAATCCCGTGAGTAGTCGGTCTGCACCTGTCCATTCTCGGCATCGGTGGTCACCCAGGTCTCGTAACGGTCTTCAAGGGAATAGAAGGTAGGCGAATGAACGGCAAAGCCGATGCGCCAGTATTCCACCGGCTTATAGATGAGCCCGGCGCGCAGGTTGAAGCCAACGCCCACGGTCTGCAGCTCTTCGTTCACCATCGCATAATCGAATTTGTTGCTGATCGCCGTGGCATCGGCTTCCACGAACTCGGAGCTGCGGTTGTAATGCAGGATGGGAACGCCGAGGCTGCCGCCGATCATCAGCTTGTCGCGCAGGTTAACGGCAAGGCCGAGGGCCAGCTCGTCGATGCCGCCCTTGGTATGGATGGTCTGTTGCTGGAGCAGGCCCGTGGGCAGCAGCTTGGCCGAACGGCTCTGGAACTGGAAGCTGCCGTTGGTGCCCCCACCCACCGTATCGATCCAGTAGGTGTTGAAGGCCAGCGAGGAGCCATAAGGATACTGGGTGGCCAGTACGTTGCCGTCGCGCACATTATTGCGCTGGATCTCCTCCAGGTATTTCTGCGAGTAGGAGCTTTGGGTATTCTTTCCGCGGTAGAGGACATCCGAATTGAAGTCCGCTGTGCGGTTGTATGAGAGGGAGAAGGTCGAGTTGCGCACATTGCGGTTGGGATGACCACCGCTGCCCAGCACAATGCCGGTAGCGCCCCAGGTAAAGCGTTTGTTCTTATCGCTGGTGTTTGTGCCCAGGTAGCCGGCCTTCGTTTGCCCGAACTGGTAGGAGGGGCTGAGCACGAAGTCACCGGTGCGGTAAAAGGCGAGGCCGGCAGGGTTGACATAGGTAGCGGTGATATCGCCACCAAGGGAACCCATAGCGCCGCCTACGGCCTTGATGCGGGCCGAGGCTCCCGGAACATACCAGGAGAAACGCAGGGCATCGGCGGGCTCCTGTGCATACCCGTTCTGAGCGCCGATAAGGCCCAGGGCTATCAGTAAAATTTTATTCATAAAACGGAGTTTAATAAGGCTGTTGGCTTACAGCCGGGACATAGGGAGAACGTTAGACGGCGCGCGTCTGTTCTCCAGTGATGGATTGATGGGAAAATATCAGAACCGACGGGCGGGTGCATTGGTCGAGCTTCCGGAAGAAGAGCTGCTGCCTGAAGAGCCGGTGCCCTTGGTGCCGCTGCCCGAGTTGGACGAGCTGTTGCCCGAACTTCCGCCGCTCATCACGTCGCGCAGGAAACCGCCGGCGCTGCTGTTGCTGCCGCGATAGCTGTCGGTGCTGGTGGGGCGGCCATAGTTGCTGTTGCCATAGTACACCGCATTGCTGCCCGTGCCGGTGCTGCCGAATACCCGTCCTTTACCTCCGGTCGAGGGGGTGGGGTTCGGGTTATACACGCCCAGGTCCAATGTCCGGGGCTTGCCGTTCAGCGGGGGGCGGGTAGTGGGGGTATAGCAGATCACGCCCTTCGAAGGACCATAGTAGTAACCCCAGTAGTTGTAGGGGCTCCAGGGGCTGTTGTAGATCAGGAGGCTGTTGTAGTAGTGGTAGTAGTACGGGTTGTACGAATAGTAGTCGTCGTACAGGCTGGCATAACGGCGGTCACGCACTTTCATCCGCAGGTAGCGGTCGTCGCGCATGTCTTCGTCGTACACCCGGCGGCGCTCTTCTTTCCGTTCGGTACGCACGTATTCGTCCTGAGGACGCGCAGGCGAGTAGTAAACATCATCAGGGGTTTGTCCGGACTTGTATGCCGTTGTGCAACTACCGAACACCAATGCGATTGCGAGGAGGGGTAAAGAAGATTTCATGGCATTCATTTTAGAGGTTAATGTTACTTTTGCCACCTGACAGTAAATTTCTACTAATTGCTGTTAAGTAAAGCATAAAGGTCCGGCAATTTTTTTAATCTATGGGAAAAGAGATCACCTCAAGGGAACAGGATTATTC
>CBHWDR010000049.1:0-11142 GCA_966112575.1 uncultured Chitinophagales bacterium | reverse complement strand
CGTGCAGCAGGAGCCGGAATTTCCCGGCGGCATGAAGGCCTGGATCGCCTTCCTCCAGCGCAACCTCCGGGTGCCCGACGAACTGTCGGCCGGGGAGAAGAAGGTGGTGCATGTCCAGTTCATCGTAGCCGAAGACGGCTCGGTGACCGGTTTCCAGGTGCTGAAGTCTTCCGGTGCGGTCTACGACAACGAAGTGATCCGCGTGCTGCGGCGCATGCCCAAATGGAAGCCCGCGATCCGAAATAACCTTCCCGCCCCCCGCGTCTTCACCCAGCCGGTGACGTTTATGGGAGTGGAGGAGTGAGACGTGAGAGGTGAGACGTGAGAGGTGAGACAGGAGACGGGAGGTGGGAGACGAGAGATATAAGGTGGGAAATGGGAGGCAGGAGACTTTCTATCTTGGTCCGCCGAAGCTTTTAGCGAATTTGGGCTCTGTCAGCCGTAGCCTTGGCGAAGGCTGGCTCCTCTTATCTCCTGTCTCCTGTCTCCTTTCTGCTTTCTGCTCTCTGCTCTCTGCTTCCTCCTCCACATGACTCTAATCAAGCTTTAATTCGGGATTGCCCGATTCTTCTTAATTTCCCCCACCCAATAAGGCCCGATATGATCGAAGATTTTCAGGATGAGCAGCGCCGGAAGCTTAGCCGCGCACAGTCGGTCCGCGACACGGTCGTAGGAGTGATGCTGGTGCTGGCGGGTATCTTCTTTATGGTGTACCGGTACTTCGGTATCCGCATGCTCGACCGCGACCCTTCGGCGATCGACGTGGCCATCGGGGCTTTGTTCATCGTTTACGGAGGATGGCGGATCTACAGGGGCTATAAAAAGGATTACTACCAATGAGGGCAACGCGCGGTGGTTTGATTTTCCTGCTCCTGGCGACCGTGTTTTTCGGCCCTGGCTGCGGTAGTGGCAAGGAGCAGCCGGAGGCGGCGCTCGACCGCTACAACCGCGGCACGATCCACATCAGCTGCGACGAATCGTTCAAGCCCGTGATCGATGCCCAGGTGGCCGTATACGAATCCCAGTTTCCCGATACCCGGATCATTGTTCATTATAAGCCCGAAGCCGAGTGCCTCCGCGACTTCCTCGTGGATTCCATTCGCATGGTCATCGCCACGCGCGGATACAGTGCGAACGAGGACTTGCGGATTGCCGATTCGCTGAAAGTAGCCCCTTCCCAGCTCGTGGTGGCCCGCGACGCCGTGGCCGTGATCGTGAACCCGGGGAGCACCGATACGATCTTCAGCATGGAGGAGGTCCGGGCCCTGCTGGCCGGTTCTGGTAAAGAAAGCCTAATTCCCGTTTTCGATGGCACCCGCGCCACGAGTACGGTTCGGTTTATGCTTGATTCGGTGCTTCGCGGCAGGCCGCTGTCGCCGAAAGTTACGGCAGCGGAAAGCAGCACCGCCGTGATCGATTATGTATCACGGGTGCCCAATGCGGTAGGTTTCGTTGGCTTCAGCTGGCTCGGGGCCGGTGACGATACGGCCCAGGTGGCCCGCCGGAAGAAGATCCGGCTGGCCTGGATCGAGAGCACCGACAGTACCGGTGGCTACGTAAAGCCTTCACAGTACACGATTTACACCGGTTCGTATCCAATGGTACGCGATTTGGTTTATGTACTGAAGGAAAAGCACGACGGACTGGGTAATGCCTTCGCGCGATTCCTGGCGCAGAGCGACAAGGGTCAACTGATCTTCCGGCGTTCGTACCTGATGCCGGCGATCGATCCGCAGTACATTCGCGATGCGCGGCTCACGGATTCGATACCCGAACGCTGATTATGGAAAACGAAGCAATTGAGCATCAGTTAGAAAGAGAGAAAACATAACGAAGATTAACAAGCACTGAATAAACGGATCAGACATTTTTAAATCTTAAAAGAAAACGACAAATGAAGAAATCAGCTATTGTAGTGTTTTTTGCTGCTTTCCTTTCGCTCTCAGCCGTGGCGCAATCGGTGCAGGATGGCCTGAGCCACCTGTACGCACAGCGTTATCAGAGTGCCAAGGCTGTGTTCGATAAACTGATCGCCGCTAACCCGAACAACATCGAAGCCAATTATTGGCTGGGTCAGGTTTACCTGGCACAGAAAAATGTGTCTGCCGCCCGTTCCCTGTATGAAAAAGCAGTCGCTGCTTCGCAGAATGCCCCGCTGATCACCGTCGGACTCGGCCATGTGGAACTGCTCGAGCATAAGCCCGCTGAAGCCCGTGCCCATTTCGAAGGTGCGATCAATGCTTCCCGCGGCAAGAAGGGCAATGACCCCAACGTGCTGGCAGCCGTTGGCCGCGCGAATGTGAACGCCTACAGCGAAAAGGACAAGGCCGGCGACCTCAGCTACGCCGTCACCAAACTCCAGGAAGCTGCCGGCCTCGCCGCGACCAATTCCGAGGTCTTCCTGACCTTGGGAAATACCTATCGCAAGCTCGGCAACAAAGGCAGTGAAGCCGTGCAGGCCTATCGCCAGGCCGCTTCGGCCAACCAGGCCTATAATGCCCTGTCTGCTTACCGCCAGGGGATGCTCTACCGCACGCAGATCAACTACAACTCCGATCCCAGCCAGTGGACCGTGGTCCTGGAGAACCTGAACTCGGCAATCGCCGCCGACCCCAAGTTCACCCCCGCGCTGGAGGAGCTCTATTATTACAATCTTTTCTCGAAGCAGGACTTCAATACGGCCCAGAACCTGGCCCAGCAGATCCGTTCCAACTCCGATGCGAGCCCCGACCTGATCTACCTGGAAGTTCAGCCGGCCATCCTGCAGAAGGATTGGGCCAAGGCCATTTCGCTCTCCAAGAGCATCCTGAGCCAGACCCAGACCCCCAACCCCCGCGTGTACCGCGCACTGGCCGTTTCGAGCATGAACCTGAAGGATACGGCTGCTGCCTGTGAGTATGTTGGCCAGTTCTTCAGCAAGGCCTCCGACGAGGACCTGCTCGCTTCGGATTACATTATCCAGGCACAGAGCTGCGGCCGGGGCAAGCCGGAAGTGGTGCTCGCCGCAATCCAGGACGCCATCCGTATCGACAGCGGTAACGTCAACAAGCAGCGGATCACCATTGCCAACTGGCTGAAGGAAGACAAGGAGAACAAGGCCTTCCAGGCTTCGCTCCGCCTTCTCGACTACCAGCTGCGCGCCAGCAACAGCCTGCCCACCAATTCGACCGAGCTGATCACGCTGATCGCCGTGCCGATGATTCAGGGTGGTCTGTATCAGAAGGCCGACAGCGTGCTGAACGCCTACAATAAAATGGCTCCGGATTCGGCTTATGGATACTACTGGCAGGGTCGCATGTACTCTACCATCGATTCCACGATGGCCCAGGGTCTTGCCGTGCCGCACTACGAGAAAGCGCTGGTGGTAGCGGAAAAGAACCCCGCCCGCTTCGCTGCCCTCGGTATTGCCGGTGCCCGCTACAACGCGGTGTACAACGCCAACGTGAAAAAGGACTATGCAACGGCCAAGGCCTACATTGCCCGCGGCCTGAAGCTGGACCCCGCCAATGCCGACCTGCTGAGCATCCAGAAAGTGCTGGAAAACGCCGGCAAGCAGCCCGCCCGTCCAACCACTCCTGCCAAACCGGCAACGAATGGCAAGACCACCGGTTCCAAGCCTGCAGGCAAGCCCGGAGGCTCCTCCAAATAATAAGTTCCGATCTTGATACGAATCCCGGCTCCGGCCGGGATTTTTCTTTTTACCCCAATCCCCCAATCCCCTAATCCCCCAATACCTTAATCCCTCAATCCCTTAATACCCTCAACCGCCTCAAAATACCTGACCATTATTCCCCACCCTGACTTATTTTTGCCTGCCCATTTGAAAAACTATGTTTGAGCTCCTCCAGGTTGATATCACCAAAACGGTAACGGACGTAAAAAGTGCGGGAAGCTATCTGCCGGTCGGCATCCAGATCCTCGTTGTGGTCGGACTGATCGGTTTTCTCATGTTCGTAACGCACCTCCTGGGTCCGAAACGCCACACCACCGACAAGCTGCAGACCTTTACCTCCGGGATCGAGACCCATGGCGACGCCCGTCAGCCCATGGCGATCAAGTACTTCCTGGTGGCCATCCTGTTCGTGCTCTTCGACGTGGAAGTGATCTTTTTCTATCCCTACGCTGTTAATTTCAAGAGCCTGGGATGGGACGGTTTCCTGGCCGTGCTCATGTTCGTAGGTTTCTTCCTCTGTGGCTTTGTCTACATCGTGAAGAAGGGCGCGCTGAACTGGGAAGACTGATCAATTAGCTAATTGGAGAATGTGATCGTTAGCTAATGGTGCCTTTGCTTCAGGTAGCGAAGGGTCTGCTAAAAAGATTGGGGAATGGTGAATTGGAGTCATTCTTGTACTTCTCACCCCTGACCCATTTGCTAATTAGCTCATTATCACATTATCAAACTGAATATTATGGCTCGTCCAGTATCATACAACATCAACCAGAAACCGCTCGAAAAGGATATCAGCATTGCCGACATGCCCGACGGGCACCAGGGTGAAGGTTTCTTTGCCGCCAAGCTGAGCGACGTCGTGGGCCTGGCCCGGAAGAACTCCATCTGGCCCCTGCCGTTTGCCACCTCCTGCTGCGGTATCGAGTTCATGGCCACCATGGCCTCGCATTACGACCTTTCCCGTTTCGGCTCCGAGCGCCTGGGTTTCTCACCTCGCCAGTGCGACCTCCTCATGGTCATGGGCACCATCGCCAAGAAAATGGCCCCCGTCGTCCGCCAGGTCTACCTGCAGATGGCTGAGCCCCGCTGGGTGATGGCCGTAGGCGCCTGTGCCTGCTCCGGCGGCATCTTCGACTCCTACTCCGTACTCCAGGGCATCGACCAGGTGGTACCGGTAGACGTGTACGTGCCCGGCTGCCCGCCCCGCCCCGAAGCCATCATCGATGGCGTGATGCGCATCCAGGACCTCGTGGGTAAGGAAAGCATCCGCCGCCGGAATTCGGAGCATTACAAGAACCTTTTAAATAGTTACGGTATTCAATAAGGCTCCTGGCCAATAGCCAACTGCCAAAAGCGCACCATGGAACTAACGAACGATCGAATCAAACAACGGCTCACCGAACAGTACGGCGAGGCCCTCACGCATGTAGAGGAGCCCTACGGCTTCCTCACCTTCGAAGTGCCGGCCGACCGCAACCTGGAGGTGATGGAATTCCTTTATAACGACGAAGAACTGAAGTTCCGCTTCCTCACCGACCTGACGGTGGTGCACTACCCCGCCTACGCCGGCCGGGAGCTCTGCGTGGTCTACCACATGCACAACCTGGTCGACAATGTCCGCCTGCGTTTTAAGTGCTATGTGCCGGTAGCCCGCCCCGAGATCAAAACGGCTACCACGCTGTTCCAGTCGGCCAACTGGCAGGAACGCGAAGCCTATGATTTTTACGGCGTCAACTTCGTGGGTCATCCCAACCTCATTCGCATCATGAACGTGGACGAGATGGATTACCACCCGCTGCGTAAGGAATTCCCGCTGGAAGACCAGACGCGGATCGACAAGGATGATGAGATGTTTGGTCGCGGTGGCTCCCTCGGTTTCGGCAACCGCCCCGACAAGGCACACCTGAATACCCTTCCCGAAGCGGAGGGGTAATTAGCGAATTCGAGAATGAGGGAATTCGAGAATGGCGTTCGATTGATCAAAAAGTTCTTTTACATACGGAGGCAGGTGAGTTCGAAACCATCGATTCACTATTCACCTCCTGACCGCAGATCTTTAAATTGAAACAGTGTGCCGCGGCGCCTTTGCCGATTGCCCACTGCCTATTGCCAAAAAATGTCGACGACAGAAAAACATACTGCGCTTCCCGAAGGAAGCATCGAGACCGGAACCACCCGGATCAATCTCGGGCCTACGCACCCGGCTACCCACGGCGTGTTCCAGAATATCCTGGAGCTCGACGGGGAGACCATCGTGTCGGCCGAGCAGACCGTGGGTTATATCCACCGTGCTTTTGAAAAGATCGCCGAGCGCCGTCCGCTCTACCAGATCACGCCGCTCACCGATCGCCTGAACTACTGTTCGGCCCCGATCAACAACATGGGCTGGCACATGACCTGCGAGAAGCTCCTGGGCATCCAGACGCCCAAGCGCGTGGACTATCTCCGCGTGATCATCATGGAGCTGGCCCGCATTGCCGATCACCTGATCTGCAACTCGGTGATCGGTGTGGATACCGGCGCCTTCACCGGCTTCCTCTACGTGATGCAGTACCGCGAGCTCATTTACGAGATCTGGGAAGAGGTCTGCGGCTCCCGCCTGACGACCAATATCGGCCGTATCGGTGGCTTCGAGCGCGATTTCAACGACATCGCTTTTACCAAGCTGGAGAAATTCCTCAAAGAATACCCGGAAGTGCTGAAAGAGTTTGAAAACCTTTTCGTGCGCAACCGCATTTTCATGGAGCGGACCATCGGCACCGGGCCCATCTCGGCCGAACGGGCGCTCAACTACGGCTTTACCGGTCCGAACCTGCGCGCCGCGGGTGTGGACTACGATGTGCGCGTGCACAATCCCTACAGCTCTTACCAGGACTTCCAGTTCGAGATCCCCACGGGCACTACGGGCGATACCTACGACCGCTTCCTCGTGCGCAACGCCGAGATGTATCAGTCGCTGTCGATCATCCGCCAGGCCTACGAGAAGATCCAGAACATGAAAGGCGAGGAAGCGCTGATCTTCCACGCCGACGTGCCGGAATATTACCTGCCGGAGAAGAAGGATGTGTATACGAAGATGGAAGCCCTGATCTATCATTTCAAGATCATCATGGGTGAGATCGACATTCCGCCGGGAGAGGTGTATCATTCAGTGGAAGGCGGCAACGGCGAGCTCGGGTTCTACCTGATCTCCGATGGCGGCCGCAGCCCTTACCGCCTGCATTTCCGTCGTCCCTGCTTCATCTATTACCAGGCCTACGAAGAAATGATCAAGGGCGGCATGCTCAGCGATGCCATCATCGTGATGTCCTCGCTGAACCTGATCGCAGGAGAGATGGATGCTTAGGAATTAGCTAATTCGAGAATTAGCTAATGAGCTGATGTGGAAGAACATTAGCCATTTGACATAGATAACGTGATTTGATAATACGAATGTGATGACGCAAGTGCAAAGTTCCGGAACAAGTTTTACCGGAGCGGTACATAAGCCAATTATCACATTAGCTAATTAGCTCATTAAAAATGGTTTTTTCACCGGAACGACTGAATAAAGCAAACGAGATCATTGCCCGCTATCCCCAGGGGAAGCAGAAGAGCGCGCTCATTCCGCTCCTGCATATCGCGCAGGAAGAGAATGGTGGCTGGCTCTCCGTGGAGGCGATGGACTACGTGGCCGGACTGCTGCAGATCAAGCCCATCGAAGTGTACGAGGTGGCTACCTTCTACAGCATGTACAACCTGAAGCCTGTGGGCCGCTACGTTTTCGAAGTGTGCCAGACGGGGCCCTGCATGCTCAATGGGTCGGATGCGATCATCGACTACATCAAGCAGAAGCTCAACATCGGGGTGGGAGAGACCACCGCCGACGGGCTGTTCACCCTGAAAACGGTGGAATGCCTGGGCGCCTGTGGCTATGCACCGATGATGCAGCTGGGCAAGCATTATAAAGAGCACCTCACGCCCGAACGCGTGGATGCCATCGTGGAGGAATGCCGGAAAGCCGCAGCGACGAATAATTGATCAGCGATGAGTGATCAATGATGAGCGATCGCAGATCAGAGATCAGAGATCAGAGATGAATAAAATGAAACAGGTTCTTACCATAGTGTTTTCCCTCTTCCTGCTCGGCGCCTCGGCACAGAGCAAGGATGAAGTGACGGTCATGGCCAACGCCAGGGCCCTGAACGAAGCGGTGTTCGGGAAGCGTGACAGCGCCTTCCTCGCCCGGGTCTTCGCCAGCGGACTGACCTACGGCCATTCGGGCGGCAAGCTCGAGAACCGGGCACAGGCCCTGGACGCGATTGTGCACAATAAGTCGTACTACACCGACGTGACCCTCGGGCCGACAACGGTGTCGCTGGAGGGCAAAACGGCCGTGACCCGCTACCTGATGACAGGCAGCGAGCACAAGGCCGATGGCACCGTGGTGCCGCTCAAGCTGCATGTGGTGCTGACCTGGGCGAAGGTGAAGAAGGAATGGAAGCTCCTCGCCCGGCAGGCGGTGAAGCTAAGCTGAGTGGTGATGCAGTTCTTTGTAACGATAGGTTTGCTCCTTCTCGGTTGCACGGCCGCAGCGCAGCAACGGGAAGCCGAACAACTCGATTCGATGATGGTGGCTCAAGACCCGAACCTGATCTCCTACATCCATCCCAAACTGAGCTTCGGTCATTCCAATGGCTGGATCCAGAATGCCGGTGAGGTGATCGAAGACATGCAGTCGGGCAAGCTGGCCTACCGCAAGATCGAGAATAGTGGGGTGCAGTGGACGATCGAAGGAAAAACGGCGGTTCGCCGCAGCCTGTCGAGCGTTCAGTATGTGCTGGAAGGAAAAGAGGGCAGCCTGAAGCTGCACGTGGTTCAGACCTGGGTGCAGGTGAAGAACAAGCACTGGCAATTGCTTGCCCGGCAGTCGGTGAAGGTTGACTGAAACAAATGATTCGAATAAACTAAAAATAGACCCCAACGAATCCCGCTTCTGAAAAGCGGGACCGGGGTGAGATTATGGGACGAAAATTATTACTGGAAAAAGCACACATCGAAGGGATCCGCTACTACGATACCTACCGGAAGAACGGTGGTTATGCGGCCCTGGAAAAGGCGTTCAAAATGGCGCCTGCCGATGTGATCGAGGAAGTGAAGAAAAGCGGTCTTCGCGGTCGTGGCGGTGCGGGCTTCCCCACCGGCATGAAATGGAGCTTTTTGGCCAAGCCCGAGGGCGTGCCCCGCTACCTCGTGTGCAATGCCGACGAATCGGAGCCCGGTACCTTCAAGGACCGCTACCTGATGGAGTTCCTGCCCCACCTGTTCATCGAAGGACTGGTGATCTCCTCCTATGCCCTCGGTGCCAACACCTGCTACATCTACATTCGTGGCGAATACGCCTGGATCCCTGATATTCTCGAGCAGGCCATAGCCGAAGCGAAGCAGAACGGCTGGCTCGGAAAGAACATCCTCAACTCCGGTTTCGACCTGGAGATCTATGTGCAGCGCGGCGCCGGTGCCTATATCTGCGGCGAGGAAACCGCCCTCCTCGAGTCGCTCGAAGGCAAGCGCGGTAACCCCCGCATCAAGCCGCCCTTCCCGGCGGGGAAAGGCCTCTACGACTGCCCGACGGTAGTGAACAACGTGGAGACCCTTGCAGCGGTTGTGCCCATCATCAACATCGGTGGTGAGGAATATGCCAAGATCGGCATCGGCAAATCCACCGGCACCAAGCTGATCTCGGCCTGTGGCAATATCAACAAGCCCGGTGTGTACGAGATCGACATGACGATCTCCGTGGAAGAATTCATTTACTCGGAAGAATATTGCGGGGGCATCCCCAACGGCAAGCGCCTGAAGGCCTGCATTCCCGGCGGCTCCTCCGTACCCATCCTGCCGGCCAACCTCCTGCTGACCACAGCAAAAGGAGAGAAGCGCATGATGACCTACGAAGGTCTGGCTGAAGGCGGTTTCGCTACCGGCACCATGATGGGTTCCGGCGGCTTCATTGTGCTGGATGAAGACCAGTGCGTGGTGCGCCACACCTATTCGCTGGCGCGTTTCTACCGCCATGAAAGCTGCGGCCAGTGCTCGCCCTGCCGCGAAGGCACGGGCTGGATGGAGAAGATCCTGCACAAGATCGAGCACGGAAAAGGAGAGATGCGCGACATCGACCTGCTCTGGGACATCCAGAGCAAGATCGAAGGCAACACCATCTGCCCCCTGGGCGATGCCGCTGCCTGGCCCGTGGCCGCCGCCATCCGCCACTTCCGCGACGAGTTCGAATGGCACGTGCTGAACCCCGAGGAGGCCCAGCGCACGAATTACGGACTCCGGCATTATGCCGATCCGATCCACGTAGCGGTGGGGTAGTTCTTTTAAAAAAATTCTCCTTGGCAAGGGAGAATTTTCCGGTGAATAGATGATGTTTTACCCTGGAAGCTTTGCGTCTCTCTGCGCTTCTTTGTGCTCTTTGCGGTAAAACTAAAATCTATGACTGAAAATGAATTATCATCAATAATAATTGGTGAAGCGATTGAAGTGCATCGGCTATTGGGGCCTGGTCTTTTGGAATCGGTATATGAACATTGCCTCTGTTACCGGTTAGTAGAAAAAGGTTTGAGAATTGAACGACAAAAACCGATACCCTTGATCTTCGAAGAAGTGAAATTGGAATGCGGGTTTCGATGTGATATTCTGGTAGAAGGGAAGTTGATTGTAGAAGTAAAAGCCGTTGATGCTCTAAATGATGTTCATGTAGCTCAAGTATTGACCTACTTGAAAATGACCTCAACAAAGCTCGGACTACTGTTGAATTTCAACGTAGTGCTACTAAAAGATGGTCTTCAAAGAGTGGTCAACAACTTATAACCGCGAAGGACGCAAAGTCCAACGCAAAGATGCGCAAAGGGAAAGCCCGGTCATCGACCTGAGCTTTTTGACTTTTGACTTTTGAATTTTGACTTAATAAAATGTCAGACGAAAAGAAACTCTTTAAAGTAACGATCGACAACATCACCGTCGAAGTGGAACCCGGAACCACCATTCTCATGGCTGCCCGTAAGATCGGCGGCGACGTTGTTCCGCCCACCATGTGCTACTACTCGAAGCTGGACAAGACCGGTGGTTATTGCCGCACCTGCCTGGTGAAGGTAGCTGCCGGCTCTACGGCCGACCCGCGTCCCATGCCCAAGCTGGTGGCCTCCTGCCGCACGCAGGTGATGGACGGCATGATCGTAGAGAACATCACCAACCCGGCGGTGCTCGAAGCCCGCAAAGGCGTTGTGGAATTCCTGCTCCTCAACCACCCCCTCGACTGCCCCGTGTGCGACCAGGCGGGTGAGTGCGACCTGCAGGATCTCTCCTACGAGCATGGCGCCGAAGCCACCCGCTACGAGTTCAAGCGCCGCACCTTCGAGCGTATCGACCTCGGTCCATACATCCAGCTGCACATGACCCGCTGCATCCTCTGCTATCGCTGCGTGCATACC
>CBHWDR010000048.1:0-11235 GCA_966112575.1 uncultured Chitinophagales bacterium | reverse complement strand
GATACGGGCATGAAGATGATCCAGCTCCTGCCTATCAACGATACCACCGCTACGTTCACCTGGAAGGATTCCTATCCTTATGCCGCTATTTCAGCTTTTGCCCTGCACCCGATCTATGTGAACCTGCAGAAAGTTGCCGGCAAAAAGAATGCGGCGCTGATCAAGCCGCTGGCCAAAAAGCAGAAGCAGCTCAACAGCCTTGTGGAGATCGATTACGAACAAACGCTGCAGTTCAAGCTGAGCGTGCTCCGTGAGCTCTACGAACTCGACGGACGCAGCTTCATGCAGGAAAGTGAATACAAGGAATATTTCGCGGATAATGCCAACTGGCTGGTGCCTTATGCCGCCTTCTGCTACCTACGCGACAAGCACGGCACTTCGGATTTCAACCAATGGAAAACCTATTCGATTTACGACGCTGAAGAGATCGGACGCCTGACTTCGCCGCGTTCGAAGCAGTATGGCCATATCGCCTTCCATTACTTCGTGCAATACCACCTGCACCTTCAGCTGAAAGAGGTAGCGGATTATGCGCATAAGAAAGGGGTCGCCTTCAAGGGAGACATCCCGATCGGTATTTATCGTTTCGGATGTGATGCCTGGACCGCACCGAAGCTCTACAACATGGACCAGCAGGCCGGCGCGCCGCCTGATGATTTCACGATCAAGGGGCAGAACTGGGGCTTCCCGACCTATAACTGGAAGATGATGGCCGAAGACCATTTCGAATGGTGGCGGCAGCGCTTCCACCAGATGAGCGCGTACTTTGATGCGTTCCGGATCGATCACATCCTCGGCTTCTTCCGCATCTGGAGCATTCCCGTTGACGCCGTGGAAGGCATCCTCGGCCGCTTCATTCCCGCTCTGCCGGTGACCGTGCATGAATTCGGGGAGCGCGGCATCTGGTTCGATTACGACCGCTTTTGCCTTCCCTATATCACCGATGCGGTCCTGGACCAGGTGCTCGGCGAGCACGCGGCCTATACGAAGCAGCAATACCTGGTGCCGAATGAGCGCGGCGGTTACGATCTCCGCCCCGAGTTCGACACCCAGCGGAAAGTTGCCGATCATTTTGACAGCCTGGAAGGCTCGGAAGGTTACATAGCGCTCAAGCAAGGCCTGTTCGATCTGCTGACCAACGTGCTCCTTTTCGAAGAGCCGGGTTCGGAAGGACAGCGTTTTCATTTCCGGATCCTCATCGAGCATACGACCTCTTTCCAGCACCTCGACGAAGCCACGAAGTATAAGCTGAACGAACTTTATATCAACTATTTCTATCGCCGCCAGGATGAATTCTGGAAAGCGGAGGCGCTGAACAAGCTCCCCGCGCTCAAGGAAGCAACGAACATGCTGGTTTGCGGGGAAGATCTGGGCATGGTGCCGCATTCGGTGCCGGAGGTGATGAAGCAGCTGGGAATCCTGAGCCTGGAGATCCAGCGGATGCCGAAGAACCCGCAGACCGAATTCTTCCATCCTAAAGATGCGCCTTACCTCTCGGTGGTCACCCCTTCCTCGCACGACATGAGCACGATCCGTGGCTGGTGGGAAGAGAACCGCGAGAAAACCCAGCGGTTCTACAATACCATCATGGGCGAAAGCGGTGCCGCGCCGTATTTCTGCGAACCCTGGATCAACCGCGCGATCATCCTGCAGCACCTTTATGCGCCCTCGATGTGGGCCATCTTCCAACTGCAGGATCTCCTGGGCATGAGCGACACCCTCCGCCGCCTCGACCCGCATGAAGAGCGGATCAACAACCCGGCAAACCCCAACCATTACTGGAACTACCGCATGCACCTCACGCTGGAGCAGCTGCTCAAGGAGAAATCCTTCAACCGCGAGCTGCGCGACTATATCGAGAACTCCGGACGGAGCTAAGGAATTAGCGAATTCGAGAATTCGAAAATTTGGAAATGGGGTCGTTTACAGCGCCCCCATTTCTTTTGATAAACCCCGTTTTTTTATTTAATCCTTGCCTGATCAACAAATCACCAAATCCAGAAATCACCCAATCCCCAATTCCTCAATACCTTAATTCCCGAATACCTCAATACCCCAATCCCTAACCCCCAAACCCCCTAACTTCACCGCCGTGAAAGTTGCTCATTTCAACTACAACCTCAAGTTCCGCCATCCCTTTACGATCTCCAAGGGAACGAAGACCCACCAGCCGACGTTCATCGTGCAGCTCGAGCATTTTGGGCACCTGGGTTACGGCGAGGCGCCCGCGATCGCGTATTACCATATTCCCGTGGAGCAGATGGTGGAAGACCTCGAACGGAAGAAGCTCTTCGTGGAGAAGTTCGCCTTTACCGAGCCGGATCGCTGGTGGCATTATTGCCATCACCTGTTTCCGAAAAACAATTTCCTCGTCTGTGCGCTCGACATGGCGGCCTGGGATATATGGGGCAAGATGAAGCGCAAGCCACTGAAGGAATTCTGGATGCCCGAACAGCCGATGGATCCCCGGTGCGACTATACCATCGGTATCGACAGCATCGAACGGATGGTGGAGAAGCTGAAGGAGCAACCCTGGCCCATCTACAAAGTCAAACTCGGCACCACCCAGGATATCGCCATCATCGAGGCGCTTCGCAAGCACACCGATTCCGTGATCCGCATCGATGCCAATTCGGCCTGGACGAAAGAAGAGGCGCTGGAAAAGATCCTGGTCTTTCGCGACCTCGGCGTGGAGTTCATCGAGCAGCCCCTGGCCAAGGACGACTGGGAAGGCATGCGCTGGCTCTTCGATCGTTCACCCCTGCCGCTGATTGCCGACGAAGCCTGCGTAGTGGAGGGTGATGTTGCTCGATGCAAGGACCATTTCCACGGGATCAATATCAAGCTCACCAAATGCAGCGGCATCACGCCGGCCCTGCGCATGATCCGCGAGGCGCGCGAACTCGGGCTGAAGGTGATGGTCGGCGCCATGAACGAATCCACTATTGGCTCCGCGGCCATTGCCCACCTCATGCCCCTGGTGGATTACGTGGATGCCGACGGCCCCCTGCTGCTGGAAGAAGATATCGCTACCGGTCTGCATTATGCGCCCGACGGGCGGATCCTGACCGCCGGTTCGCCGGGGCTGGGTATCGATTTCACGGGCCTTTTCCAACGTTAAGCACCGGTAAACACCGCTTTTCGCCCGGAAAAACACGGGCTTATTTCGTTTCTTTGCCCCGGGAAGCACCCGCTATCCGTCCGATCTTCGCTGAAAACCGGCCTCAAATTTGCCTTTACCGCTCAAACCGACCAGATGCATAAACTCGCCCTGCTGCTTTTCAGCTCCGTATTCGCTACTTCCGCATTCGCCCAGATGGAGATCGGGGTTTTTGGCGGACTCTCCAATTACCAGGGTGACCTGGTAGACAAACCTTACCAGAGCAGCCGCGGCGCCTTCGGGCTCCGGGTGGGCTATGGGCTTACTTCCCGCATCACGCTTCGCGCCGGGCTCACCTTCGCAAAAGTAGCCGGATACGATTATAAAAGTGACCAGGCCGACCTCCGCGCCCGCAACCTCAGTTTCGAATCGCCCATTACCGAGCTGGCGCTCACCGGCGAGTTCAACACCTTCGACATGGACACCAAGCGCTGGTCGCCTTATGTCTTTGCCGGTCTGGCCGTGTATCACTACAATCCATATGCGAACGATGCCGCAGGCAACAAGGTTTTCTTGCGTCCCCTGAGCACGGAAGGGCAGGGGCTTCCCGGTTATGGCACCAAGCAATATGCCCTCACCCAGCTGGCCCTGCCTTTTGGTGGCGGGATCAAATACGATGTCTCCGACAATATCCGCATCGGCCTGGAAGTGGGCCTGCGCAAGCTCTTTACCGATTACCTCGATGACCTGAGCACCAATTATGCCGACCCTAATGACCTGCTCCAGTACAAGGGGCAGCAGGCCGTGGACCTCTCATACCGCGGCGACGAGCTGCCCAATGGCAACCCGACCTATCCTTCCAAAGGCGAAACTCGGGGCAGCGCCAAATACAAGGACTATTACTACTTCAGCGGCCTGCACGTGAATTTCCGCCTTCCCGAAGGCGATGGTTTCGGTGGCGGAAAGAAGAAAGGTTACGGCTGCCCAACGGTTTTTTGATCGCCGATTTGATCTCTGATCGCTGATGTGATGATGGCTGATGTGTTTCGACGTCGATCTGAAACAGATCAGCGATCCCAGATCAGAGATCAGAGATTTTTCACTCGATTTTCCTGTCCGATCCGGTCTTAGCTTTGCTACCGCATGGCATACAAGAATCAACAGCAATTCATCGAGACCCTGGAGAAACACGGCGAGCTGATACGGATCCGCGAATATGTAGACCCGAAACTGGAGATCTCCGAGATCACCGACCGGATCAGTAAAACGCCGGGGGGCGGCAAGGCCCTGCTTTTCGAAAATACCGGCTATGGCTTTCCCGTATTGATGAATGCCTATGGCTCGGAAAGGCGCATGTGCCTGGCCCTGGGCGTCGATCACCTCGACGACGTAGCCCGGGAGATCGAAAAGCTCTTCCATTTGCTTTCTTCGCCCAAGGAGGGCATGCTCGACAAGCTGAAGATGCTGCCCATGTTGGGCCAGTTCGCTTCCTGGATGCCCAAGGTGCGCAGCGGCCGCGGCGAATGCCAGCAGGTAGTGTTGCAGGGCGCGCAAGCTGATATCACCCAACTCCCCGTGATCACCTGCTGGCCCAAGGACGGCGGTCCCTTCGTGACCCTGCCCGTCATCCACACCAAGGACCCGAATTCCAATGCCCGCAACGTGGGCATGTACCGCATGCAGGTCTTCGGGCCCCAGCTTACCGGAATGCACTGGCACAAGCATAAGGTTTCGGCCAAGCATTTCTCCGAATACAAGAAGCTCGGAAAAAAGATGCCGGTGGCAATAGCCCTGGGCGGCGATCCCGTATATGCCTATTCGGCTACGGCGCCCCTGCCCGAGAATGTTGACGAGTACATGCTCGCCGGCTTCCTCCGCAAGAAAAAAGTGGAGCTGGTAAAATGCATCTCGCAACCCGAGATCGAAGTGCCGGCCGATGCTGATTTTGTGATCGAGGGTTATGTTGATCCCGCCGATGAGCTCATCTGGGAAGGACCGTTCGGCGACCACACGGGCTATTATTCCCTGCCCGACTGGTATCCTCGTTTCCATATCACGGCCATTACCCACAAGAAAGACGCGGTCTACCCGGCCACCATCGTGGGCATCCCGCCGCAGGAAGATGCCTGGCTGGGAAAGGCCACGGAGCGGATCTTCCTGGCGCCGATCAAGATGACCATGGTGCCCGAGATCACCGATATGGATATGCCCGTGGAAGGTGTTTTCCACAACCTGGTGATCACCCAGATCCGGAAGGAGTATGCCGGCCAGGGCCAGAAGGTCATGAATGCCATGTGGGGCGCCGGTCAGATGATGTTCAACAAGATCCTGGTGCTGGCCGATGAGGGCATCCGGATCCAGGACTATGAAGCCCTGGCGCGTTATGCCTGCACGAACCTCGATGCCGCAGCCGATATCTACTTCTCCCAGGGTCCCATGGATGTGCTGGACCACAGCTGCAGCAAGCTGGGCTTCGGCGGTAAGATGTGCATCGACGGAACCAAGAAATTTGAAGAAGAACGCAACGAAGGGCAATACGATGGGGCGCCCGACCGGCAGGCACTGGACCAGTTACTGGGCAGCCTTGACGAGATCCGGCATTTCAATACCTCCCTGCTGGCGAAAGACATCCCGGTAGTGATGGTTTCGGTAGAGAAAAAACGGAAAGGCCAGGTGCGCGAGCTGCACGAGCGGATCGGTTCCGAAGCGGCGCTGGAAGGCGTGAAGCTGGTGCTCTACGTGGAGCATACCGTGGATGCCAATGACCTGACGGTGGCCCTCTGGCGCTTCTGCAATAACCTCGATCCGAAGCGCGACATGACCCTCGTGCAGCGTCCTTCGGAGCGCCAACCCGATCAGATGGTGGCCATCATGGGACTGGACGGAACGATCAAGACCAAAGAGTTGGACAATTTCCAGCGCGACTGGCCCAATATCATTGTCTCCGACGAAGCCACGATCCGCAAGGTGGACGAGAAATGGGACAGGCTGGGCCTCGGACCCTTCCTGCCTTCGCCTTCCCTCAAATTCCAGGGACAGATCTATGGCCTCGAAGCCGCCGTGCAATAAAGCGGGCGGAATGCCGGTCGACATATACCCATTACCGAATACCGAATACCTAATACCCCAATACCCAATACCTTAAAACCTTAACTTGCTACCATGAAAAAATCCCTCTTCCTGACCTTCTTTGCGGCGATCGGACTGCTGGCCTGCAGCCAGCCGGCACGGAAGAAGGCCCCTGTGGAACCTGTGAGCCAGAATACCCTTCTGTGGCGCATTTCCGGCAAGGGCCTGAAACAGCCTTCCTACCTCTTTGGAACCATGCATATGATCTGTGCCAGCGATATTGAGCTGAGCGACTCCCTGCGTTCGGCCATTCGGGCTTCCGAAAAAGTCTACCTCGAGCTGGACCTGGACGACATGATGCAGATGATCTCGGCTATGGGCAAGATGAAGATGCGCAACGACACCACGCTCCGCGACCTGCTGACGGCCGCTGAATACCAGGAAGTGAAGAATTATTTCGACAAGAAAGGCGGCATGATCCCCTTTGCCATGATGGAAAAATTCAAGCCCATGCTGATCGAATCGATGATCATGGAGCAGTCGGGCAAATGCGAGAACATGATCGTGATGGAGCAGCTGGTGATGGAAGAGGCAAAGCGGAACCGGAAGGATATCAAGGGGCTGGAGACCATGGATTTCCAGATCAGCATCTTCGACAGTATTCCTTATGGCCTGCAGGCAAAGCAGCTTCTCAAGATGGTGCAGGCGCCAGACACCTCGAAAGGCCCCGATGAAATGACCGTGCTCACCAATGCCTACCGCAACCAGGAGCTGAAGAAAATGGAAGAGCTGACCACCGAAAGCGATCCGACGATCTCCCAGTTTACCGAGCTTCTGCTGTACAAGCGGAATGAGAACTGGGTGGAGAAGCTGCAAACCCTCATGGCGAGATCACCCCTGGTGATCGCGGTGGGAGCGGGGCACCTGCCCGGCAACCGGGGGGTGATCAACCTGCTGAAGAAAGCGGGCTATACGGTGGAGCCGGTGCGCAACGACATGATCCGCAAGCCGAAAGAAACGAAGGGTTGATGTGCATATCAGCGTGCATAACCGGTAGATATTCCAAGTGGAGTCTTACCCGAAAAGGCACGTAATTTTCTATACGTTTAAAAGCATAACAAACGTTTCCACGTACACTTCCGGCCCCGCTTCTGCGGGGCTTTTTGCTGCGCGGGTCGAATTTCGTACTTTCGCGCCGAAATTGAACAACATGAGCAACAGAACATTTACTATGATCAAGCCGGACGCGATGCGTAATGGTCACGCCGGCGCCATTCTCGATAAGATCATCAAAGGAGGCTTCCGTGTGGTGGCCCTGAAACAAACCCGCCTCTCGAAGGAGAAAGCCGGTGAATTCTATGCCGTTCACAAAGAGCGTCCCTTCTATGGCGAGCTGGTGGATTTCATGAGCAGCGGTGTGATCATCGCCGCCATCCTCGAAAAAGACAACGCCGTGGCCGACTTCCGCACCCTGATCGGCGCCACCGATCCCTCCAAGGCCGACGAAGGCACCATCCGGAAGCAGTTCGCTACTTCCGTAGGTGAGAATGCCGTTCACGGATCGGACTCCGATGAAAATGCACAGATCGAAGGCAACTTCTTCTTCTCCGGTCTCGAGCAATTCTGATCTCGGATCGAAAATTAATAGGCCCTGCCATCCGGCAGGTTTGCAAATGGCTTCCCCGGGAAGCCATTTGTTATTTGCTCGGGCCTTGTAGATAAAGGAAGGTAAACAGGGCCGTCAGCATAAGGACCGCCAAAGCGATCCAGACCGGCCGAACCCGCTCGGAACGAAAGTTGAGGTAATAGCCCAGGCCGATCACCAGTCCGCTCAGGAGCCCGCCGATGTGGGCAGCGTTGTCTATCCCCGGCTTGGCGGCTCCGTAGGCCAGATTGAACACGACGAAGATGCCGATGCTTTGCAGGAGGCTGCTCCGCATTTTTGCCGGCACCAGTTTGGTGAACAGGAGGGTGAGGAAGACCCCGTAGATCCCGAAGATCGCCCCGGAAGCACCCACGCTGAGCACGGTATTCCCATGCCACCAGATCGAGTCGATGCTCGCGACCACACCCGTGCAGAGGTAGGCAATGCCATAACGGAGCTTGCCCAGCATGGGCTCCAGGAAAACGCCTACCATATAGAGAGCGTACATGTTGAAGAGCAGGTGCACCAGCCCCGAATGCACGAAAATGCTGGTCAGCAGGCGCCATCCCTGCCCGCCCAGGGTGGCCGGACGGAAGTTCGCACCCCAGACGTACAGGTCTTCCAGGCTCGGCTCGAAGAGGTTAATTCCCTTGAAGGCCATCAGCAGGAAGACCAGCAGGTTGATGCCCACGATAAGATAGGTGAGCGTATGCGTGCCGGTAGACAGCTTCATCACCGAATCCACTTCCGCATGTTCGCGCATTTCCTGGTCTACCGCCTCCTCGGTCTTCCGCAACAGTTCGGTCCATTCCGGGCGAAGGGCCGTGAGGTCGGGGCTAGCGCCTCGGACCTGGTTAAATGCCTCGGTAAAACGATGGACGTTTTTCCGGTTCTTTTTCAGGAGGTCCCAGGATGCCGAGCGCGGCAGCTGGCTTTTTACCTGCAGGCTGCCCTCCTCAGCGTCGATGATGATATGGTCGTGGTGGCGGTTCCAGGTCTTCTTCGTGTAGCCCACGAGACGCTGGCCGACGGCAAACTCGGCGGTCCAGCCCAGCTCGCGGAAAGCGGCCATGGACAGCAGGAGGAGGGATTCGGCCGGCAGGCCAGGCACCGGCAGCTCTTGTTCGAATTCGGGCATGAGCCCAAGATAATCACGAATGAGACCCGATTATCTGCTACTTTTGCCGACTTGTTATGCAGCCGATCCAAGATATTTACGCGCAGCTGGGTGAAAAGAAAAAGATCGTCATTACCACGCACCAGAAACCGGATGCGGATGCGATGGGCTCTTCCCTCGGCCTTTATCATTTCCTGAAGCAGTTCGAACACGAGGTCCAGGTGATCTCGCCCACCAACTGGGCCCGCTGGCTCAACTGGATGGAAGGCACCGGCGAGGTGATAGACTTCGAGCTCGATCGCGCCGATGCGGAGAAAGAGCTGCAGGGCATCGACTGGCTGTTCTGCCTCGACTACAACCACTTCAACCGAACGAAGAACCTGGCGCCGAGCCTTGCGGCCCTGAACTGCACCAAGATCCTCATCGACCATCACCGTGAGCCCGATGAAGCTGCTTTCAACTATGGCGTTTCGGATACGGGCAAAAGCTCCACCTGCGAGATGATCTATGATTTCATTACCGGTTCGGGACATGCCGACAAGATCAACAACACCATCGCCGAATGCCTCTATGCCGGCGTAGTGGCCGATACCGGTTCGTTTCGCTTTTCCTCCACGCATGCCGGCGTTCACCGGATGGTGGCGGCCCTGAAGGAAAATGGCCTCAATCACACCAAGGTGCACGAGGCCTTGTACGATAATTTCCTCGAGAATCGCCTCCGTTTCCTTGGCCATGTGCTGAGCAACCGCATGGAGATCGATTACGAACTGAATACGGCGCTGATCTATATTTCGAAAATGGAGCTGTTGAAATACGAGATCAAGACCGGCGATACCGAAGGACTGGTGAACTACCCGCTTTCCATCCAGGGCATCAAGCTCGTGGGCTGTGTCATCGATCGCGATGAAGAACGCAAGTGGTCGTTCCGCAGCAAGGGCGATTTCGACACCAACGCATTCGCCCGCAAATATTTCAAGGGCGGCGGCCATTTCAATGCCTCGGGCGGTCACGACTCGGCGCCCCTGCAGGAAACCATCCAGAAGTTCCGCAAAGCCATTCGGGAAAACAAAGAGCTTTTACAATAAATCAGATATACTGAAACGAATCCACTTGATTCTTTGCGCAGCAGGCGCGGCGATGACCATGGCCGCCTGCAACAGCGTTGATTTCAAGAAGACCTCGGCGGGTGTTCCCTACAAGGTTTTCGGCGGCAACAGCAGCAAGGACTCCCTTCCTGCAACTGGCATCATCAAATTCAATGTGATCCAGAAAGTAAAGGACAGCGTCCTGTTCAGCTCCTATAAGGACGGCAGGCCCCAATATATCCCGGTGTCGCAGGTGCTCGGCAGCACGGCGCGCAACTATATCGATTTCGAAGGCAATTTCTCCGAGATCATGCGGAAAGCGCGCAAGGGTGATTCGATCTACATCGTGATGTCGGCCGACTCGTTCCTGAAGACGCCTCCTCCCATGCCCGTTCCGTTCAAGAAGGGTGATGAGATCGTGACCACGATCCGCATTGTGGAAGTGTACAAGACCGAAGCCGAAGCGCAGGAAGACCAGCGCAAGGTGATGGAACCCCTGATGAAGAAGCAGCAGGAAGAGGCCGCCAAGGCCCAGGCTGCCGAGGGCGCGGTGATCGAGCAATATGTTCAGAAGAACATGCCGAAGGCCACCAAAACCGCAAGCGGGCTGTATTACGAAGTGCTGAAAGAAGGCCAGGGCGCCAACGCCGCCAAAGGCCAGCAGGTGCAGATCAAGTACCTGGGAACCCATTTCGACGGTACCAAGTTCGACGAGGGCACATTCCCCGTGGTGATCGGTTCCGGCGGCGCAGTTCCCGGTTTCGAGGAAGCGGCCAGCCTGCTCAACAAAGGCCGCAAGATCCGGGTGGTCATTCCCTCTTCGCTTGGCTATGGCGGACAGGGCAGCGGCCCGATCAAGCCTTTCGAGCCCCTGGTGTTTGAAATGGAAGCGCTGAACATCGGTGCTGCGGCAGCGCCTGCGGCTCCCCAGATCAACGCCATCCCTGATTCGGTTCGACGTTAATTCCTAGGTAAATAGATAAAGATCTGGCCCATACGGACAACGTCGTATGGGCCATTTTCGTCCTTTCTTTTTTCAGCTATAAATCCCATCAATGAAACGTATTGTTATCGGTTCTCTGTTCCTGCTTGCGGCTTTCCAGTCCATCGCCCAGGGAAGCTGGTCGGCAACTTCCGCTGGCGTTCCCTACCGGCTGATCCGGAGCGGCAACACCGACTCGCTCCCTGCCGGCTCTTTCATCAAGTTCCACGTTACCCA
>CBHWDR010000047.1:0-11346 GCA_966112575.1 uncultured Chitinophagales bacterium | reverse complement strand
TGGCCTGGCGCCAGGTGGCATTGATCACCGGCCAGGTGCCGGTGGTCTGTCCCATCACATAGGGGAAACCGAATTTATCAAACTGCAGGCCGAACACCTGGTCGATGCTGGGCGTGCCGAGATAAGTCGTGCGCAGAACCGAAGTACCGTTATTGGCGATGATGGACACAAAACCGTCGATGTTGCCGCGGTGCGAGGGTCCGATCGTGCCCGCCGTGGGCCCCGGCAACGGTGTAGAGCCATCGGCTCCGCTCTCGGTACCACCGGCCACATAGACCTGGCCGTTGGCAGCTACGGTCACCACGAAGGCAGCATCGTTCTTCCCGCCCCCGAGGAAGGAGGAAAAAAGCAAAGCGCTGACATTGGGATTGAATTTCAACACCACGCCGTCCTGCAATCCGCCGCCAAAAGCGGTTTGGAAAGCGCCGGGTGAAGTCGGGAAAGCGCCCGGCGTCGCACCCGACTGGGTACAGGAGGCGATGTAAATATTTCCGGCGGCATCCAGGTTCACTTCACCCCGGGATTCATCGCCGTAGTTGCGCGCCAGTGAGCTCGAGTTGCTGCCATCGTAAGCACGGATATTGGCGCCATCGTCTTCGGCGCCGCCAATACGCATCGAACCAATGATGGCGGTTCCGGCCGCATTGAACTTGGTAACGGTGATATCGAATTTGGCACAGGCACCGATCGGCGGTGCGGTTACCGGGAAGGAGGTAGGGCCTGTGAGGCTCGACTCCGTCCGTCCAAGCACCACCAGCTGCCCTTGGGGGTCTACGATGAGTGAATGCGGGAATTCATTCCGGTCGCCTCCGAGGTAGGTGGCATACACCCGGTTGGTGCCATCGGGAGAAAGCTTGATGATGCCGATATCGAAACCGGGCAGGTTGCCGGTGGCATTGCCCCCTCCGTAATTCGTCTGGTACGCACCCGGACTTGTAGGGAAGCCGGATCCAAACACGATGCCGGCGCCAAACAGGCTGCCATCAGGGCCGGGGGTGGCCGTAAAGCCCCAGTTGTCGGCAGTAGATCCGGTAAAGGAGCAGAATACCAGGGTGGGATCGATCACCAGCGTGGCTTTCGGGTCATAGGCCTTTACGTCGAACCGAAGGGTTTTTCCACTGACCGCATATTTCGCCGCGATCTCGGTTTTACCCCCGTCGCTGTATTGGTAAGTGTATGGCGCCAGCTCGCGCAGCTCACCGATGGAGGTGCCGATCGCCAGCTCACGGTTCTTGATCTTCAGGCTTTCCTGTCCTTCGTAGCTCAGCACAATATCGGAAACGCGCCCCCCGGGATGCACGATCAGGTCGTACTTGAGGGTTCCATTGCTGGAATAATAGCGCAGGTCGATATTGGGATAAATATCCTTGATGGTAATGCCCTGGTAGATGCGGCAGCCCGAGGCCCACCGGGAACGGTCGCCGATAAAATAGTTGTTGTAATTGTCCAGGGGCTTGTCAGCCTCCAGACGCGCCATTTTCATATTGGCGCCTTCGAAACGGACGCGGTAGACATGGGATTTCAGCAGGTACAGGTTGGGGTCCTTCCGCGGGTCGCCTATGCGGCTGTGCGCCTGCTCGGTGATGCGCTGCCAGTCCTTGGGATCGTGCTGCACCACGGTATAGCCATCGTTGTGGATCAGGAACGCTCCATTGGAAACGGTGCCCCGGTACCGAACGATATCATCCCACTGGCCTTTGTTCTCAACGAATTCGATGTTCTGGGCACGGCAGATCCCACAGAGCAGGATCAGCAGCAACAGTATGTAGCTCTTCCGGTTCAATCTTTATCAAGTTAAACTAAATAATACGAATTCTATTGTGCAAAGGCCTGTTAAGAAATCCGGCTCCACGGGGTTTTACCCTGCAATGACATCAGATACTGCCGGAGCTGCAAATTATCGGCCGTCTCCAGTTCCGGGTCCTCCTCTACGATCTGCTCGGCCAGCTGCCGCGCCGTTTCGAGGATCGCCTTGTCCTTGACGATATCGGCCAGGCGGAAATTCAATACCCCGCTCTGCCTCGTGCCTTCGATCTCGCCCGGCCCCCGGAGCTCCAGGTCCTTCTCGGCGATCTCGAAACCGTTATTGGTGGCGCACATGGTCTTGATGCGCTCCCGGGCTTCCGCCCCCAGGTTGGGACCCGTCAGGAGCACGCAATAGCTTTTTTCTGCAACTGGTGGAGCTGGGAAAGGCCGAATTTCTCGGCATTCTCGATCACCATCACCGTGGCATTGGGCACGTTCACCCCTACTTCGATCACCGTGGTACTGACCATGATCTGCGTGTCGCCGCGAACGAACCGCTGCATATTCGTCTCCTTCTGTTCCGAGGGCTGCCGGCCATGCACCATGGAGATCCAGTAGCGGGGCTCGGGGAAGAAGGACTTCACATGCTCGTAGCCGCTCATCAGGTTCTCGTAGTCCAGCTTCGCGCTTTCTTCAATGAGCGGGAAGATGATGTAGGCCTGCCGGCCCGCATCGATCTCGGTGCGGATGAAATCCATGACCGAGACCCTCCTATTATCATAACGATGCACCGTGGTAATTGGTTGGCGTCCGGGCGGCAATTCATCCATCACCGAGTAATCCAGGTCGCCCCAGGCGGTCATGGCCAGGGTGCGGGGAATGGGCGTTGCCGTCATCACCAGCACATGGGGCGGCACGGCGGCTTTCTTCCAGAGCGAGGCCCGCTGGGCCACTCCGAAGCGGTGCTGCTCATCGATCACCACCAGGCCCAGGTTCCGGAACTGCACCACCTCCTCGATGAGGGCATGGGTTCCGATCACAAAATGCAGCGTGCCTTCCACCAGTTCCTTGAGGATCACCCGGCGTTCTTTTGCCGGCGTAGAGCCGGTGAGCAGGCGCAGGTTGACCGGCATCTCCTGCAACAGGGAAGACAACCCGGCAAAGTGTTGCTGGGCAAGGATCTCCGTGGGCGCCATGAGACAAGCCTGGTAGCCATTGTCGGCGGCAAGGAGCATGGCAAGAAGGGCCACGATGGTCTTGCCGGAGCCCACATCGCCCTGGAGAAGGCGGTTCATCTGGTGGCCGGTGCCGGTGTCCTGGCGGATCTCCTTCAGCACCCGTTTTTGCGCCCCGGTGAGCGTAAAGGGCAGGTGCCCGTTGTAAAACGTATTGAATTGTTCGCCCACTTTTTCGAAGATCACACCCCGCGATTTGCGATGCCGCTCCGAACGCACCCGCGCCAGCCGCAGCTGGGTCATGAACAGCTCTTCGAACTTGAGGCGGCGCAGGGCCTGTTCGCAGGCCTGCTGGCTGGCCGGGAAATGGAGGTTGCGGTAGGCTTCGTAACGCGGCATCAGGCGGAACTTCTGGAGGATGGTAGAAGGCAGGTTCTCCGGGAGGTCGCGTTCGGAAAGAAGCCGGAACAGGGCTTCGGCCACCTTGCCGATCTGGCGGCCCCCGAGTCCCTTGGACTTCAGTTTTTCCGTCGTGGGATAAACCGGTTCCAGGTAGCTTTTCCCGTTCCCCTCGGGCGTTTTTTTCTCCAGCTCCGGATGCACGATCTGCGGCTTGCCCATAAAGAAGCTGAGCTTCCCGAACGCGAGGTAGGTCTCATCCCCCTTCAGCATTTTCTCGATCCAGGTGATGCCTTTGAACCAGGTCAGCTCGAGGGTGCCGGTATCGTCTTTCAGGTAGGCGATCAGGCGCTTGGCGCTCTTCTCCCCTACGATCTCCGAATAAGCCACCCGCCCATGCACAAGCGCCTACTCCATGGAGGGCGAGAGATCGATGATGCGGGTGACCCGCGTTTTGTCCACATGCCGGTAAGGGAAATGGTTCAGGAGGTCGCCGAAGGTGAACAGCCCCAGTTCTTTTTTGAGCATGTCGGCCCGCAGGGGACCAACGCCCTTGAGGTATTCGATCGGCTGGGACAATATGTGGGAGGTCTCAGTGATGGACAATGATTTGCGGGCAAATTTAGGCGAAGGGCGGATTGGGTGCCGGAGAAGAAGGTCGCCCGCGCCCGGGTTTTTTCCCGGCTTGCCCGGTAAGCAATAATCCTTAATTTGAGCCTGCTTAGCAACCAAACATGCACGCACTGCTCCAGATCAATATCCAGATCCACCTGTTTAAAACCGGAATCTTCGCTTTCCTGACGGCTTTCGCCATTGCGCTCATCACCATGCCGCCGCTGATCCGCATGATCCGGCATTACCACCTTTTCGATGTACCGGACAGCCGCAAGGAGCACCAGACCCCTGTTCCCACCATGGGTGGTATCGCTGCCATCGCCGGCATGATCATCGCCACGCTGCTCTGGTTCCGCTTTTCCCGCGATCCCTTCGTGATCTGCTTTTTCTTTTCGGTGGCCATCCTGTTCTTCATCGGTATCATGGATGACCTGAGGAACCTGGCGGCACGGTATAAATTCATCATCCAGATCGCCGTCTCGCTGCTGATCGCCTTTGCCGGCGTGCGCATCGACAGCTTCAACGGGATGCTCGGGATCGGGGAGCTCCCCGTGCCGGTCCAGTATGCGCTCACCGTTCTGGCCATCACCGGCATTACCAATGCCTTTAACCTGATCGACGGCATCGACGGGCTGGCCGGCGGGCTCGGCTTCATGAGCCTGATCACCCTGGGCCTCTTTCTGTCTTTTTCGGGTGAAGCCAATTTCGCCACCATTGCCTTCGCCATGAGCGGGGGACTGCTTGGCTTTCTTTATTACAACTTCAATCCCGCCCGGATCTTCATGGGCGATACCGGCTCCCTGGTGCTGGGTTTTATCGTGGCCGTGCTTTCCATTCTCCTGCTGCAGAAGCAAACAGGAGCGCCCACTCAGTTGATTCCTCATGCCCCGGTCTTCCTCTTCAGCATCGTGGCCATCCCGGTTTTCGACACCCTGCGGGTATTTTCCATCCGCATCCTGCAGGGCCGCTCACCCTTCAGTCCCGACAAGAACCATATTCACCACCTCCTCACGAACAACGGCTGGAACCATCGGTTTGCGGCGCGGCTGCTTTGCTGCATCCATGCATTTATCCTGGGGCTGGGCTACCTGGTAAAAGCCCTGCCGCAATGGGCAGGGCTTGGTATGATCTTCCTGACGCTGGGAATGACGGTGCTCGTGTTCCGCCGACTGCATGCACCCGGTCCGAAACGGCAACCCCGTACGGTACCGCGGGCCGCGGCCGAGATCAATTCATGACCAGCACCAGGTCGTCGGTCTTCACCATCGAACCCGGCTGCAGCACGATCCGTCCAACAGCACCTTCATCGGTAGCCGCGATCGTGGTCTCCATCTTCATGGCCTCGATCACGAACAGGGGCTGATTGCGCTTCACCTTCTCTCCTTCCTTGATCAGCAGCTGCGACAGCTTGCCTTGCAACGGCGCTCCGACGTGCTTGCCATTTCCCTTGTCGGCTTTCTCATTCTCGCGGATCGAAACCTTGATCGACTGATCCACCACTTCGATGATGCGGGTCTGTCCATTGAGGCGCAGGAAAACCTTGCGCTTTCCTTCCGCGTCGGGCTCGCTGCAGGTGAGCAGGCGCACGAGGATACTCTTGCCTTTGGCGATCTCCACCAGCACTTCCTCGTCGGGCTTCAGGCCATAAAAGAAGTTGAGCGTGGGAATATGCCAGACCTCACCCCACTCCTTCTTCCGCGCATAGAACTCTTCGAACACTTTCGGGTAAAGCAGGTACGACAGGAAGTCGACGAACTCAACCCCTTCGAATTTTTTCCGGAACTCTTCGAACTCCCGGTCGAAGTCGATGGGCTTCAGGTGCTCGTTGGGCCGCTCGGAATAAGGCTTCACATCCTTCAGGATGATGCTTTGCAACTCGGGGTCGAAGCCGCCTACGGGCTGGCCGATATCCCCTTTGAAAAGGGAGATCACCGACTCGGGGAAGGAAAGCGACATGCCCTTGGTGCGGATATCTTCCACCGTCAGGTTATTGGTGACCATGAAGAGGGCCATGTCGCCAACAACTTTGGAGGAAGGGGTCACTTTGATGATGTCCCCGAACAGGGTATTCACTTCGCGGTAGGCTTTCTTGATGTCTTCGATCTTGTCGCCAAGTCCCAGCCCTTCGGCCTGGGGCTTCAGGTTGGAATACTGGCCGCCCGGGATCTCGTGGTAGAAGACCTCGGCGCTGCTGGCCCGCATGCCGCTTTCGAAGGGGTAGTACCATTCCCGCACCGTTTCCCAATAGGTCGAATGCTGGTTCAGCACCTCGATGTCATAGGGATTGTCGCGCTCCTGGAATTTCATCATCTCCACCAGGGCATTCAGGTTGGGCTGGGAGGTCAGTCCCGACATGGCGCCCATGCAACCGTCGACCACATCCACCCCGGCCTCGATGGCCTTCAGGTAGCTGGCCGGCTGCAGGGAGGAGGTATCATGCGTATGCAGGTGGATCGGGATCTTCACGATCTGCTTCAGCTCGCTTACCAGCTCATAGGCTGCCCAAGGCTTCAGCAGGCCACTCATGTCCTTGATCGCCAGGATGTGCGCACCGGCGTTCTCGATATCGCGGGCGAACTGCTTATAATATTGTAGGGTGTACTTGGTGCGGGAAGGATCCTGGATATCGCCCGAGTAGCACATGGCCACTTCGGCCAGCCCACCGGTGCGCTTGCGCACGGCCTCGATGCTCTTCTCCATATTGGGCATCCAGTTGAGCGAGTCGAAGATCCGGAAGACATCGATCCCGTTCTCCCAGCTCTTCAGCACGAATTCTTCCACGAGGTTGTCGGGATAGGCTTTGTAGCCGACGGCGTTGGCGCCCCGCAGCAGCATCTGGAGCAGGATGTTAGGAATGGCCTTGCGGAAGGCGCGGAGGCGCTCCCAGGGATCTTCGTAGAGGAAGCGCATGCAGACGTCGAAGGTCGCGCCGCCCCAGACCTCCATGGAAAATGTTTGGGGGAAGTGCTGGGCGAAGGAGGAAGCCACCCGGAGCATATCGATGGTGCGGACCCGCGTGGCCAGGAGCGACTGGTGCGCATCGCGGAAGGTGGTGTCGGTATAATAGATCGGCTTCTCCGCCTTCAGCCACTGGGTGAGAGCCTCGGGGCCACGGTCATCGAGGAGCTGCTTGGTACCCGGACGGAAAGGCTGGTCCGGATCATAGGGCGGGATGAGGGGCTTTTCGAACTTCCGGTTCCGGTCGGGACGCTTCACGTCGGGATGGCCATTCACCGTGATCTCGGCGAGGTAACGGAGGATCTTGGTGCCCCGGTCCTGCTCCCGGCGGATATGAAAGAGCTCGGGATGCTGCTGGAGAAAGTTAACGGTGGCCCGCCCGGCAACGAATTCGGGGTGGGCGATGATGTTCAGCAGGAAGCGGATGTTGGTCTTCACACCCCGGATCCGGAACTCCCGAAGGGCCCGCTTGAGCTTGCCCACCGTGTCGGCCACATTGTTGGAATGGGCCGTGACCTTTACCAGGAGGGAGTCGAAGAAGGGAGAGATCTTCACCCCGTTGTACACGCTGCCTTCGTCGAGGCGGATACCAAAGCCTTCGGCCGAACGATAGGCGAGCACGGTTCCGTAGTCGGGCATGAAGTCATTCTCCGGGTCTTCGGTGGTGATGCGACACTGGATGGCGTAGCCGTTCCAGCGCAGGTCTTCCTGCCGGGGAAGTCCGATAACGGTATCGTGGAGGGCATGGCCTTCGGCGATGTGGATCTGGGTTTTCACGATGTCGATGCCGGTGATCATCTCGGTCACGGTATGCTCGACCTGGATGCGGGGGTTGACCTCGATGAAGTAAACGGCGCCGTCCTTATCCACCAGGAACTCCACGGTGCCCACATTATTGTAACCAACCGCCTTGCAGATGGCGACGGCATATTGATAGACTTTGTCCTTCACGTCCTGGGGGAGGTTAAAGGAGGGGGCAACTTCCACGATCTTCTGGAATCGGCGCTGGAGGGAGCAGTCGCGCTCGAAGAGGTGCATGACGTTGCCGTGGTGGTCGGCTACGATCTGCACTTCGATGTGCTTGGGCTGGTCGATGAACTTCTCGAAGAACACCGTGTCGTCGCCGAAGGCGTTCCGGGCTTCGCGGCGGGCCTCATCGAAGGACTTGGTGAGTTCTTCCTCGCTCCGGATCACCCGCATGCCCCTTCCGCCGCCGCCGGCAGCGGCTTTGAGCATCAGGGGGAAACCGATCCGCGCCGCTTCGGAGCGGGCGATCGAAATATCGGTCAGCGCATCGCGGTTGCTCTCAATGAGGGGAATGGCGCAGCGGGTGGCGATCTCCTTTGCGGATACTTTATCACCCAGTTGTTGCATTACTTCCTCATCTGGCCCCACAAAGATGACCCCGGCTTCCCGGCACTTTCGGGCGAAGACAAAATTTTCGGAAAGAAATCCATATCCCGGATGGATTGCATCCGCCCCGGATTGCAATGCAACCCGAATGATGCCATCCATGTCTAGATAGGGTTTGAGCGGGTCGGACTCGGCGCCGATCTGATAGGCCTCATCCGCTTTGTAGCGGTGCAGCGAGTAACGATCCTCATACGTATAAACGGCAACCGTACGGATCTCGAGTTCATTGCAGGCACGGAGGATGCGGATAGCGATCTCGCCACGGTTGGCGACCAGCAGCTTGGTAATCTTCCTGACGGACATTAAGAAAAGGGATTTAAGTGTTAGAAAAGCAATCGTCGGGCAATTACTTAAAATTATATGCTAAGCCCGTTTGTAGTGAAACAACCGGACACTTTATTTTTCAAATGCATATGAATATCTGTGGCATGAGATTTTAATGTTTCGTCACCGGTTCGATAAACAAGAATTTTTGATAAACACTTGCATCATATGCGTATTTATTCTACTTTAGGACCGTAATTTCAACATGTCCCCTGGGCTACTCTCCCAGACTTCCTTTGAATAGCCCGCCCAGGCTGCACTTCAGCCCCCGATCCGTTCCAATCCTTCGAATTCCTCCAAGCTTGCCGATAACCGTAGAGAACCTCTTGCCGTGAACCAATGCCTTGAATTGCCATAGTCCATCTAGCATGTGAACCGATTGTAGAGAAAAAGACTAATCAAACCCTATTGTACTATGAGCAAGCGAATCCTTAGTATCAACGGCAACAAGGCCATGAACTACCTGCTACAGACTGTGTTTGAGCAGGAGTACGCCTTTATTGCCGCTGCCGATGTGTTCGAAGGAATGCATCTGCTGAGAAAACAAAAAGACATTACCGCCCTTGTTGTGGACTTGGATTACCATAGCCAGCAGGGCTGGGAGCTGATCGAACACATTAAAAGCAGCAACCTTTACCGGATGCCGGTACTGGTGCTGACGACCGATAATAATGAAACACTGAAACAAAAGTGTTACGAACTGGAAGTAGACGAGATCTTCTTCAAGCCCTTTAATCCCGTGGACTTGATTGCTGCTATCAACAACCTGATGAGCCTGAACGTAGTGGCTCCCTAACCAATCAAGAACCCAAAACCCTAATTATGCAAACTGAAATTGTACTTAACCCCACTGCGAACGAGACCAAGCAGTACCTGCGCGTGGCGACCCTGGCCAGCAAGAGCGCGCATACGTTCTTTTATGTGGGTGCGGACCTGAAATGCCTCCAGTTTCTTACGGAGAGCTTCCGGGCCGGACTGGCCGCCGAAACCTTCGAAAGCGCCAAGCGCCAGCTTCAGCAGGCCAGCGCCGCCGAGCTCGACATTATCATCCTCGACATCACTGCCCCCGACCAGGACCTGACCGAGTTCCAGAGCTTCCTCCGCAACCGCGGGCTCGACTCTATCCCAGTTGTCCTCAACCAGCCTCGCTCATCGAAGCCGGGCCTGAGCCATGAACTCATCGATGACGTGATCGACCTGAACAACTGGCAATATGATTTCTCCTCCAAAGTTTCCTTCCTGAAGCGCGCCAAGCAGTATGGCGAGCAAAAGCAGGCCGCTACCCGGATCCGCCCTGCCACCTGCTACTGGAAGCGGGCCTTCGACATCCTGGTTGCTACAGTGCTCCTGCTCCTGACCGCGCCCATCTTCCTGCTCATCGCCCTGGCGATCAGCCTGGAGAGCCGCGGACCGATCTTCTATAATGCGAAGCGTGCCGGACGCGGCTTCAAGATCTTCCGGTTTTATAAGTTCCGGACGATGGAAGTCAATGCCGACAAGAAGATCGAAGCCCTGGCCCACCTCAATGGCTACGGCGCCGACGCCAAGGGTCCTAAATTCTTCAAGATCACCAACGACCCCCGCATTACCCGCGTTGGCCGTTTTCTGCGCAATACCTCGCTCGACGAGCTGCCCCAGCTGGTGAACGTCCTGAAAGGCGATATGTCGCTGGTGGGCAACCGCCCCCTGCCCCTGTATGAAGCGGCCACCATGACTACCAATGAGTTCGTGGAGCGTTTCATGGCCCCCGCAGGCATGACCGGCCTCTGGCAGATCATGAAGCGCGGCAAGGCCGACATGTCGGTAGAAGAAAGAATGAGCCTGGATATTTCATATGCCAGAAAATCGAACTTACTTTACGATCTGTGGATCATGGCCAACACACCAAAAGCGCTGATGCAAAAAAGCGACGTGTAAAGCCGAAGCCCTACTTTTGTCCCGTACCACTTTAAAAACGAATACGATGTCAGCTGATCGACCCCTGGTCTCCATCGTCACCCTGACCTGGAATACAACCGATATAACCTGTGATTTTCTCAGGTCCATCAATGAGCACAACACTTATAAGAATGTGGAGGTGATCATTGTGGACAACGGCTCTAAAGAAGATCCCACTGCTACATTCAAAGCACTTTACCCCGAGGCCATCATTATCTGCAACGGCAGGAACCTGGGCTTCACGGGTGGCAACAACGTAGGCATCCGCGCCGCAAAAGGCGAGCTCATCTTCTGCGTGAACAACGATACCGAATTCACGCCCGGCCTTATCGAAGGCCTCGTGGAGGTGTTCCAGAAGTACCCGGATGCCGGCATGGTCAGCCCCAAATTCCACTACTTTTTCCATAAAGGCACGATCGAATATGCCGGTTACAACCAGGTGAATGTGTTCACCGGCCGGAACGGCATGGTTGGCTGCCGTGAAGAAGACCGCGGCCAGTACGACCAGCTGAAGGTGACCAATTACTGCCATGGCGGCGGTATGATGGTGCCCCGCAAGGTGATCGACGAGGTAGGCGCGCTGCCGGAAGACTTCTTTATCTATTATGAGGAATTCGACTGGTCGGACCGCGTCAAGCGTGCGGGCTACAAGATCTATTACCAGCCCAAATCACTCATCTATCACAAGGAGTCGATGACCACCGGTAAATCCAGTCCCTTCAAGACGTTTTACCACACGAAGAACCGCATTCTTTACATGCGCCGAAACGTGTCGACT
>CBHWDR010000046.1:0-11637 GCA_966112575.1 uncultured Chitinophagales bacterium | reverse complement strand
GATTCCGGCAAAGCCGGCTTTATAGAAAAAGGAGCGTCTCATGTTAGAATTGATTTAACGGGTGGGCAATCGGGGTTTCCACTTCGCCTCCATCGAGCGGCATGGCGCGCAGTTCATTGGCATGCTGCGTGCTCATTCGCTTCACGAAATAGATAACGGCGATGAAGAAGAGGACGAAGATGAGCAGCGAGATGATCGGGTAGATCTGGACACCCTCGATCGAATCTGCGTATTGCTTGATATACTTCAGCATGACTTATTTGTTTGAAGCGGTTTTATTCTTTCCAATGTCGGTTCCCAGGCGCTGCAGGTAGGCGATCACGGCAATGATCTCCTGGTCGGGGGCCACCTGGATATTGTCTTTCTTCAGGTTGTTGGCGATCTCCCGGGCCTGTTGCATCAGCTCCTGGTTGGCCTTGTTCTCATAACCGGGCTCGTAAGGAACACCCAGCGATTGCATGGCTTTGATCTTGCCAACGGTGGAGGCGGTGTCGAGCTTGTTGTCGATCAGGAAGGAATAAGAAGGCATGACGGAGCCGGGCGACATGGTCTGCGGGTCGTCGAGGTGGTTGTAATGCCAGCTGTCGGACTTGCGGTTGTTGCCGGCGCCTTCACGGGCCAGGTCCGGACCGGTGCGCTTGGAACCCCACTGGAAGGGATGGTCGTATACGAACTCACCAGCCTTGGAGTATTCGCCATACCGTTCGGTTTCGGAGCGGAAGGGACGGATCATCTGCGAGTGGCAGGTGTAACATCCTTCGCGGACGTAGAGGTCGCGGCCCTGGAGCTCGAGCGGGGTATAGGGTTTCACCGAGGCGATAGTCGGGATGTTGCTCTTCACCATAAAGGTGGGGATCATCTCCACGGCGCCGCCGATCAGGATCACGATCAGGGTGGCCACCAGGAGCGGAGTAGGCCTGCGCTCGATCCAGCGGTGCCAGTGTTCTCCGGCGTGCTTCTTATAGGTCTTCTCCAGTGCCGGCGCTTCGGCTTTCTCATTGGCATTGATGGTGCCGATAGCAATGGTCTTGAAGAGGTTGTACATCATCACGATCGCGCCGATCACGAAGAGGGCACCGCCCAGGCTGCGGATGGCGTAGAAGGGCTTCATGATGGTCACGGTGTCGAGGAAGCTGTTGTAGGTAAGGGTTCCGTTGGGGTTGAACTGCTTCCACATCGATGCCTGCATGAAACCGGCCCAATACATCGGGATGGCATAGAACAAGATACCGAGGGTAGCGATCCAGAAGTGGAAATTGGCGAGCTTCTTCGAGGAGAGCTGCGTACGGAAGATCCGCGGGATGATCCAGTACAGGATACCGAAGGTGAGCATACCGTTCCAGCCCAGGCCGCCAACGTGTACGTGGGCGATGGTCCAGTCGGTGAAGTGGGAGATGGCGTTGATGCTCTTCAGCGACAGCATCGGGCCTTCAAACGTAGCCATACCGTAGCAGGTAACCGCTACCACCATGAACTTCAGGATCACGTCTTCCCGCACTTTATCCCAGGCGCCACGCAGGGTGAGCAGGCCGTTGATCATACCGCCCCAGGAAGGGAAGATGAGGGTGAAAGAGAATACGATGCCCAGCGACTGCGCCCAGTTGGGGAGGGCCGAGTAAAGCAGGTGATGCGGACCGGCCCAGATATAGATGAAGATCAGCGCCCAGAAGTGGATGATCGAAAGCTTGTAGGAATAAACCGGGCGGTTCGCTGCTTTGGGCAGGAAATAGTACATCAGGCCCAGGTAGGGCGTGGTGAGGAAGAAGGCCACGGCATTGTGACCATACCACCACTGCACCAGTGCATCCTGAACGCCGGCGTAAACGGGGTAGGATTTAAGGAAGCCAACCGGAATCTCCACGGAGTTCACGATGTGGAGCACGGCTACCGTCACGAAAGTGGCAATGTAGAACCATACGGCCACATAGAGGTGGCGCTCGCGGCGCTTGAGAATCGTGGCGAACATGTTCCAGCCGAATACCACCCAGACCAGGGTAATGGCGATGTCGATGGGCCATTCCAGCTCGGCATATTCCTTACCGGTGGTGTATCCCAGCGGAAGCGTGATCGCTGCCGCCACGATGATGAGCTGCCAGCCCCAGAAATGGATGCGTCCCATGACGTCGCTCCACATCCGCGTCTTCAGCAGGCGCTGGATCGAGTAATAGTAGCCCATGAAAATGCCGTTGCCCACGAATGCAAAGATCACCGCGTTGGTGTGCAGGGGGCGGAGGCGGCCGAAGTTGAACATTGCGCCCAGGTTCAGGGCCGGGAACACGAGCTGAAGGGCGATGTAGAGGCCAGCCAGCATGCCAACGACGCCCCAGATGATGGTGGCGATGGCAAAGTTCCGGACGATCGCGTTGTCGTAGTAGAACGTCTCACGGCGTCCGCTGCCGGAATCGGTGTGGGGCCTCAGGGCCACTTCGCTTTCGGAAACTTGATTTTCCAGTTGCATGAAAGGAGATTGTTTAGTGAAAAAGGTTGACTTGGTAATTTCTGGTCGGGTGTAGTGAAGCCGGGCTTCATTCGGGTTTGTCATCGAAAAGCATGCGTACCGAAGGCGTATAGTCATCGTCGAACTGGCCTTTCCGGACGGAAAGGATAAAGGCCGTCAGGAAGCCACCTGCTACCAGAACCGAGATGATCACCAGGACGATTAACACGCTCATTTGATGGGTTTTTTGTCGGGCTCAAAGGTATTTTTCGCATGTCCCCCAGCCTCTGAGATGAGTCAAAGGAAAACATGACGCTTGTCAGGAATTTGTCATGGGAATTAAGCCGTTGACGGTTGACGGTTAACCGTCGACCGTGAACATCTGCTACAGCCCTTTCCGGCGGGCGGCGATGCTGGTGGCCAGGGTTACGAAGGCAACGATGGTGATCGAGCTTACCGGCATCAGGATGGCTGCTACCATGGGAGAGAGCTTGGCCTGCACGGCGAAGCTGAGACCCACGAAATTGTAGAGGATCGAGATGATGAAGCTGGCGAGCACGATCCGTTTACCCGAACGGGCATAGGCCAGGAACGCAGGCAGCAGGTGCACCCGGGTGCCATCGAGGATGGCATCCGAGGCGGGGGTGAACTGGCTGGTATTTTCCGTAACCGCGATACCCACTCCGCTTTGCCGAAGGGCGCCGGCGTCGTTGAGTCCATCGCCCAGCATCAGCACCCTGCGGCCCTGCTCCTGGAGGTGGCGGATGTATTCGAGCTTGTCCTGGGGCTGCTGCTTGAACAGGAGCGGTGTATCCGTGCCGAAGATGGCCTGCAGGGCAGAGCGTTCCGAGTCGTTATCGCCGGAGAGAAGGTGAAGCTGGAAGCGGCCCAGTTGCGGGATCATCTCCTTCACGCCTTCCCGGTAGCGGTTGTGGATCTGGAAATGGCCGGGCACCTCGCCGTCGATGCTCACCCAGATCTGAGCAGATTTCGTTTGCATGGGCTTTTCGCCATGGACGAAGGAGTAGGAGCCCAGCTTCAGGAAATGGCCACCCACCATGCCCTGCACGCCCTGCCCGGGGCATTCGCGAAACTCGAATACCGGGATGGGATGGACGCTTTCGGTTTGCAGCAGGGTATCGCGGAGTACGCGGCTCAGGGGATGTACGGATTCCTTGGCGAGGGAGTAGACCAGGCTTTCTTCTTCCGGCTCAAGGGCCGATCCCACGTATTCCACCTGCGCGGTGGCGGTATGGGTGAGCGTACCGGTTTTATCGAACGCGATCGTATCGATCCTGGCCATCGACTCGATGACCGAAGCGTTCTTCAGATAGAGCTTGTTTCGTCCGAAATGCCGGAGCATGTTGCCGAAGGTGAACGTAGCCGAAAGCAGGAGGGAGCAGGGGCAAGCCACGATCAGGGAGGCGGTGACGGCAGGCATGATGTTGGCCGGGTTGACAAATGCCCAGAAAATGCCGGTGGTTGCGGCTATCGTGAATAATGCGAGGGTGAAATACCGGCTCCAGGGGTGAATGAAGGATTGCTCCTTGTTCTTGCCCTGGGTGAACACGTCGTTGTTGTTCCAGAGCTGCGTGATGTAGCTCTGCGAAACCGTCTTGACCACTTCAAGCTCGATGCTGCCGCCCAGCTGCCTGGCGCCGGCATAGATCAGTTCGCCTTTTCGCTTGGCCAGGGGCGTGTTCTCGCCCGAAACAAAGGAGTAATCGATGTTGCCTTCGCCCGCGATCAGCAGGGCATCGGCCGGGACCATTTCGTGGTGACGCACGCGGATCCGATCGCCCCTGCGTATCACGGAGATCTCTACCGGAACTTCTTTTTCGCCCTCCAGGCGGGTAACGCCAAGGGGGAAGTAGGATTTGTAGTCGCGGTCGAAGGAGAAGGCATCGTAGGTTTTGTTCTGGAACCAGCGGCCTACGAGCATGAAAAGCACGATGCCGCTCATGGAATCGAAATAGCCAGCGCCGGTACCGGAAAGCACTTCATAAACCGACCGTGAGAAGGTCATCAGGATGGAGAGGGCGATGGGGGCATCGATGTTCAGCCAGTTCTGGCGGATCCCCTTCCAGGCGGAGATGAAAAACCCCGATGCCGAGTAGAAGAACACGGGCAGGGCCAGCAGCAGGTTCAGGTAATTGAAGAGGTGGGCGAGGAATTCCTGGTCCATCTTTCCCGAGGAGAAATACTCGGGGAAGCTCATCATCATGATATTGCTGAAACAGAAGCCGGCAACGCCGATCTTGTAGAACTGGCGGCGGTCGATCTTCTTGGTCTTTTTCTTATCCGAATCATCGAGGCTGATGTAGGGCTCGTAGCCCACGAAGGCGAGGAGCTCCACGATCTTGCGGAGCGAGGTCTTCGCCGGGTCGTAAACGAGATGGATCTCTTTGCGTCCGAAATTGGTTTTCGACGAGATCACGCCTGGATCGATCGTATGCAGGTTTTCGAGCAGCCAGATGCAGGAGGCACAGTGCATGGAGGGCAGGTGAAACAGTACCTGGCTCTGCCGGCCGTCGGTGAAGCGGATGAGCTTCTGCTGAACGTCGGCATTTTCGAGATAGGCGAAGCGTTCGGAAGCGAACTTACCCTTTACCCGGATGCCGGGCGCCTGGGATAGCTCATAATAATTACAGAGCCCGTTCTCCTTGAGGAGGCCATAAACAAACTTGCAGCCTTCACAACAGAACGTGTGATCATCTTCCAGGATCGACCGGTCGCAGGTCTCGCCGCAATGGTAGCAAAGGGCGGGTGCATGGGGCTTCTTCGTTTTCGGAGGAGGTGGGGCAATGGTTTGCATAGCAGCGGCAAAGGTGCCCTGCGGTTCATGGCCCCACGATGAGAGGGGTCAAAGGGAAGGATGACAGAAGTCAGGGAGTCCGCCTGCGCAAAGGCTACGGCGGGGATTAGGGGATTAGGGGATTAGGGGATTAGGGGATTAGGGGATTAGGGGAAAATGTAACCAAGTAAGATAAGACAGGATAGTTACGAATCACTTTCTTAAGGCTCGGATACTCCTCCATTGAGGGAAATGCTCCATTTGAAGAAGCCCACCGCCCTGTAAGGGCGGCATATGGGTAGCCCCGGGTGCGTGCACCCGGGGTAAGGGAGACGATTTATAAATCCCCAGCACCGGGTACCGGTGCCATATCGAAGAGGATGTAAACGGCTAATCACCCTTAATTCACTACGCCCAAGCGGATCAATTTGTAAACGGCGATGAGCCCCATGACCAGGAAGGTGAGGAGGAGGTTTTCGATGTCGTGGCGGGAGATGGCAGTGCCCGCGGTTGTTCTGCGCAACCATTTCATAGGGGTGGAATTGTGGGGGTAAGATAGCCCGTTTGGATGAAGATTGCAACCCGTCAGGCCTTCAGTTCCTCTGCCCAGCGGTCGCGCTCATCGGGCGAGAACTTCCAGGGGGCGAAGTTGTTCTCCACGTTGGAGTACATCGCATTCCACTCGCCTGGCTGGTTCGATTCTTCGAGGGCGAGGTAGCGCTTCAACTGGTTGATGATGTTCAGGGGGTTGATCAGCACCGGGCAGACCTGGACGCAAGCCTGGCAGGAAGTGCAGGCCCAAAGCTCCTCGGTGGAGATGTAGTCATGCAAAAGGGCCTTGCCGTCGTCGGCGAACTGGCCGCCGTTCTTGTCGCGGTTGTACCCGATCTCTTCCATCCGGTCGCGGGTATCCATCATGATCTTGCGGGGTGACAGGAGCTTGCCGGTCTGGTTGGCCGGACAGGCCTGGGTGCATCGACCACACTCGGTACAGGTATAGGCATCCAGGAGGTTTTTCCAGGAGAGGTCCGACACATCTTTCGCCCCGAAGTTCTTTTTCTCTTCAGCAGCGGCATCGGCAGGGATGGTCTCCGGTTGCATGGCATACAGCACTTCGCGCTGGATCTCGGGCATGTTCACCATCTGTCCCTGGGGCTGAAGGCGGGCAAAGTAGGTGTTGGGGAAGGCCAGGATGATGTGCAGGTGCTTCGAGTACGGCAGGTAGTTGAGGAAAACAAAGATACCGGCGATGTGCAGCCACCAGGCAACGCGTTCGACCGTCATCAGCGAGCCGGTGCCCAGGTTGTCGAACAGGGGAGTGATCAAGCCGGAGATATAAAAGGCGCCTACATCATGGTAATGCGCTTCGCCGCGGAGCTGCAGGTTGCGGTCCGCTGCATTCATCACCAGGAAGATGGTCATGAGCACGATCTCGAACATCAGGATGTAGTTGGCATCGGAACGGGGCCAGCCCTTGAGTTCATTCATATTAAGGCGGCGCACTTTCACCACGTTGCGGCGCAGGAGGAAGACCACACAGGTAACCAGCACGAGGAAGGCGAGGATCTCGAAGAAATTGATCACGAAGGTATAGAAGCCGCCCAGGGGCGCGGCGAACAGGCGGTGGGTGCCAAAGAGGCCATCCAGCACGATCTCGAGCACTTCTATATTGATGATGATAAAGCCCGCATACAAAATAAAATGCAGCACGGCTACGAGGGGCTTGTCGAACATGCGCTTCTGGCCGAAGGCCATCAGCAGCACATTCCGCCAGCGCGCAGGATCGGGTTCGATCTGTTCATCCCTTCCCAGGTTGATGTTGCGGCTGATGAAGCGGACCTTTTTTACAAAGACCCAAACCGCTACAGCAGTGAGGAGAACGAATAAAATTTGTTGTGCCAGCTGCATAGATGTAATTTAATCGCTTCAAATTTAGGGGTGAATATGGAAACCACGGCAAGCAAAAGCACGATCCTCGACACGATCTCGATCCGGAAGAAATTAAAGCGCATGGCGCTGCAGATCGCCGAACAGAATATCGATGAGCAGGGATTGATCATTGCCGGCATCAATGGGAATGGGGAAGTGGTGGCCCGGAGCCTGAAGGCGGAGCTGGACGGACTGTTGGACCGGCCCGTAGATGTGGTTACTATCAGGCTCAACAAAAAAGACCCGCTCGACGTGCAGTTCGATCCCATGCCTTCGGTCGATGACCGGGTGGTTATTCTCGTGGATGATGTATCGAATACGGGTAAGACCATGCTCTATGCCCTGAAGCCCCTCCTTAATGCGCATCCGAAAAAGATCCAGACACTCGTACTGGTGGAGCGCAGCCACAAATTATTCCCTGTTCAGACCGATTATGTAGGCCTTTCCATTACGACCACACTCCAGGAGCATATCGCCGTGGAAGTGGCCGGAGGGGAGCTGACCGGTGCCGTACTGTATTAGAAAGTGAGTCCCCGCAATTTCAGCTTGCCGCCGCTGAGCTCCAGCGCGGGGGCCGGGAGCTTGAAGATGTTCAGCACCGAGAATGCTGAACGCAGGAACCGGCTGCGGGTGGGAATCCTTGTGAAATCGATATCCGGGGCCAGGTACCACTGCCGCCGGCGTGCCAGGTCGCGGCGGTCGAAACGAATGTTGTTGTTGGCATCGAAGGCCAGGTTCTCGTATCCCCCGAACATGTTGCTGGCCCCATGACCCAGGGAGAGATTCAGCCAGCCGGGAATTTTCGAATGCGGAAAGAAGGAGCGGAGATTGGCGGACAGCCAATAGGTCTGGGCGTTATAATCTTTGAAAATGCGTTCGGGCCGGGAGCTTCCGAACAATTCATCTGCCCGGGCTTCCAGCTGCGGTTCCGGGTACTGCTTCACATGTCCCGACCATTTTAAATAGAGGCGCTGCTCCCGCCAAAGGCCTTCCTGCCCGGCATAGAGCAGGGCGCCGGTAACGTCGGCCCCCACGTCGGCCCAGCTCCAGCCCCATTCGGCCGAACGGCCGTCGAGGTACTCGATCGAAAGGAGGTAGGCGAGCGAAGTGCCGGCACCGAGCCAGACCGCCTTTTCCCGTTTCACGCCTGCCCATTGCCAAAGCTCGCTCACCGGCCGCGCGATCGCATAGGCCGTCCAGGCATGGCCGATCTTGTCCATTTGCTTCCACTCACCGGCATCGTTGAAGGCGTGGAATTTCGATTTGGGATAGTCCTTGTACCAGGCTTCATTCAGCCCGATGAAGGAGGTGCCCAGTACCAGCGCGCTGCCACCGCCCACCAGCCAGCGTCGCAAACGCAGGTCCGGCTTTTGCATGGAGTCCGCACCCGGCTGCGCCTGTGCGAGCAGCGAGATCGAGAAAACAAGGGTGAGCAGAGAAAACTTCACGCTCAAATATACGGTCCGTTAATTTCGCATAGATTTGAACGATACGCTGTTCCAAACCATAAACCTGCAGTAGCAACATGAACGAAACGATCCAGAAAAATGTCGACAAGTGGCTGAACGGAAATTTCGACGAAGAAGTGAAAGGACAGATCCGCTCGCAACAGGCATCGAATCCCGACGAGCTGGCCGATGCATTTTACCGCAACCTTGAATTCGGAACCGGCGGCCTTCGCGGCCTTATGGGCGTTGGCACCAACCGGATGAATAAATACACAGTGGGTATGGCCACGCAGGGCTATGCCAACTACCTGAAGCAAAGCTTCCCGAACGAAGAAGTGAAAGTGGCCGTTGCCCATGACAGCCGCAACAATAGCCGCTTCTTCGCCGAAACCGCGGCCAATGTTTTTGCAGCCAACGGGATCAAAGTATACCTCTTTGAGGACATGCGTCCCACACCGGAGCTCTCCTTCACCATCCGCCATTTCGGTTGCCAGGGTGGCGTCGTCTGCACGGCTTCGCACAATCCCAAGGAGTACAATGGCTACAAAGCCTACTGGAATGATGGCGGGCAGCTGGTGCCGCCGCATGATAAGAACGTGATCGCCGAGGTGGAGAAGATCCAGGATGTGAATGAGGTGAAGTGGACCGGTGGCGAAGCCCATATCCAGCTGGTGGGCGCCGAGGTGGACCAGGCCTATATTCAGATGGTGAAGAGCCTGAGTGTGTATCCCGAGGTCATTGAAAAACAAAAGGACCTGAAGATCGTCTATACGCCCATCCACGGCACGGGTATCAAGATGGTGCCCCAGGTGTTGGAGGCTTTTGGTTTCACCAATGTGCATATCGTGGAAGCCCAGGCCCAGCCAGACGGCAATTTTCCTACCGTGGTCTACCCCAATCCGGAAGAAGCCGAGGCCATGAGCATGGGTCTGAAAATGGCGCAGGAGCTTGATGCCGACATCTTATGCGGTACCGATCCCGACGCCGACCGCGTAGGTATCGGCGTGAAGGATACCTCGGGCAACTGGGTGCTGCTGAACGGTAACCAGACCGCCGTGCTGGCCTTTAACTATATGATCGAAAGCCGCCGGGAGAAAGGCATCGCGCAGCCCAACGACATGGTGGTAAAGACCATCGTGACCACCAATATGATCGATGTGATCGCAAAGGAAAACGGGGTGGCCTGTTATAATGTGCTCACCGGGTTCAAGTGGATCGCGGAGCTCATCAAGGAAAAAGAGGGAAAGGAAAGCTATATCATCGGCGGTGAAGAAAGTTATGGCCTGATGATCGGCGACCAGATCCGTGATAAGGACTCGGTATCCGCCGTGGCCCTCCTTTGCGAGATGGCCGCCTATGAAAAGAACAAGGGCCGCACGCTCTATGCCAAGCTGCTCGACCTCTACCAGCAATATGGCTATTACCAGGAAGACCTGATCTCGATCACGAAGAAAGGGATGAACGGGCAGCAGGAGATCGCCGAGATGATGGAAGGCTATCGCGCCAACCCGCCGAAGGAACTCGCCGGCAGTCGCGTTGTGGAACTCCTGGATTACCAGAAGCAGGTCCGCACCGACCTGGCCAGCGGCGCCACGGAAGCAATCAAGCTGCCGAAGTCGAACGTGCTGCAGTTCGTCACTGAAGATGGCTCGAAGATCTCGGCCCGCCCATCCGGCACCGAGCCGAAGATCAAGTTCTATTTCAGTGTAAATACGAAACTGGAGTCCATCGACAAGTTTGGCGATGCCCAACGGATCGCGAAGGAGAAGATCCGGAGCATTATCGAGGACATGAAGCTGTGAGGAATTCGAAAATTCGGGAATGAGCGAATTCGGAAATTAGCTAATTCAAGAATGGGGCACGAACAATATCGCAGTTCATGCACATCAATGAAACGTTATCTGCGCAATCCCACTAATCAACTAATCTGCGTTTAAAAATTAAGCCCCGGCTGGTGGACCGGGGCTTGCTCTTTAGGCGGATGGACTTAATACGATTGAGTATTTGGTTGCGACCCTGTTTGATGAATCAAAGAAAGGAAGTTTTGACGCAGCCGCACAGTGCTTGTCGGTGAATCGGCGGTTTTTCAGGTCGGATCAGCTCAGGAATTCCGGTGAAGCCGTGGCAGGATTCGGGGGACGTTCCGCTTGTAGGCCAGGTAACGCTCGCCAAAGAGGCGCACCAGCTTGCGCTCTTCCCAATCGATGGCCGCCAGGGTATAGCCGGTAATGACCACGTCGGCAAGGAGGAAGGAGAGGGTGGGAAGCAGCAGGAATAATCCCCAGATGAACAGGAAGGTGCCCAGGTAGAGCGGGTGGCGGACGTGCCGGTGAATGCCCTTGATGATCAGCTCAGGGCGGTCCTCCGGCTGGTAGAGACTTTTCAGCCCGCTCAGCGAGAGAAAATAATTCCGGATGCAGATCCCCATGATAAAAGCACCGGCTGCGGTGACGAGCGCACCCGTAGCCTGGAGGAACCCCGACGTCGGGAGCAGGCGTGGCGAAGGCACGCGCAGCTGGTAAAGAATGAGGGCCGCCAGGGTAATAAAGGCGAAAACCGTATAGAGCAGTCGGTAGTGGCGAAAGGCTTTTCCCATGCGTTTTTGAAAATACTGTTTCACAACCGTTGTTGCCAGGGCGCTGTGGAGCAGTCCATAAAGCAACCAGAGAAGGGCAATGAGGAGATGAGGGAAAAACATGCAGTAAGTTAGTGTCAAAACAAGGGCCAGCAATTGCCTATTTGTTACCTTCGCCCGCATGAGACCGACTGTTGATTCGTACCGGCATAAAGGCCTCCGCCGAAAGCTGGTCGAAATTGTGCGAGCCAAGGGCATCACCGATGAAAAAGTGCTGGATGCCATCGACCGGATCCCCCGCAGCAGCGCGGGCGTGGACCTCAGCCGCAGCACGAGCCGGTCCGTCGCCACCACCAGCGTCGTGCGGACCTGGGAGCCGAGTGCCCGGACGGCCCCGGCCATGTCCGCGAGGGCCGCTCGGCCCGAGGACAGGACGAGCCCGCCCGCCTCGAGC
>CBHWDR010000045.1:0-11663 GCA_966112575.1 uncultured Chitinophagales bacterium | reverse complement strand
ATGTCAAATTCTGAAAAATTAAAGGCGCTCAAACTTACCATGGACAAGATCGACAAGGATTTTGGTAAGGGTAGCGTGATGATGATGAACGAGCGCGGCGAAACCACCATCGAAGCCATTTCCACCGGCTCGATCGGACTGGACGCAGCCTTGGGAATCGGCGGTTTGCCCAGGGGCCGGGTGATCGAGATCTACGGTCCGGAAAGCTCGGGTAAGACCACCGTAGCCACCCATGTGATCGCGGAGGCACAGAAGAAAGGCGGCATGTGCGCCATCATCGATGCCGAGCACGCATTCGATTCCTCATACGCGCAGAAGCTGGGTGTCGACATCGACAACCTGCTGATCTCGCAGCCCGATTACGGCGAGCAGGCCCTCGAGATCGCCGACCGCCTGATCCTCTCCGGCGCCCTCGACGTGGTCGTGATCGACTCCGTTGCCGCCCTGGTACCGAAAGGTGAACTGGAAGGCGAAATGGGTGATTCCAAAATGGGTCTCCAGGCCCGACTGATGTCGCAGGCCCTGCGTAAGCTCACGGCCACGATCTCCAAGACCAATACGATCTGCATCTTCATCAACCAGCTTCGCGAGAAGATCGGTGTGATGTTCGGCAACCCTGAAACCACAACCGGTGGTAACGCCCTGAAATTCTACGCCTCGGTTCGTCTCGACATTCGTCGCATGAGCCAGATCAAGGATGGCGAAGAAGCGATCGGTAACCGGGTGAAGGTGAAAGTGGTGAAAAATAAGGTTGCGGCTCCGTTCCGGATGGCTGAATTCGACATCGTGTTCGGTGAGGGTATCTCCAAAATTGGTGAGATCCTCGACATGGGTGTGGAAATGGGCATCATCCAGAAGAGCGGTAGCTGGTTCAGCTACAACAGCGACAAGCTGGGCCAGGGCCGTGAGGCCGTAAAAAGTCTGCTGCACGACAATCCCCAGCTCGCCGAAGAGCTGGAGACCAAGATCCGTGCGAAGATCGTTGAACTCCAGGCTTCTTAAAAGAAGGATATATACAAGCTGAATCGACCCCGACGTTCCCGTCGGGGTTATTTTTTGAACGCAGATGGAACGCAGATTAGTGAGATTGGAGGATTACGCAGATGGATGGTAGTTGACGTTTGCGTTATTCTAAAAAATGGAAACCGTGTGTCCTGCAATAGGGGTTCAAAAGAAGAAATCCGTACTGATCCGTTCTATCCGTCAAATCCGTGTTCTTTCTCTAAAAAAGAAGTCCCGACGGAGACCGCCGGGACTTAAGGTGTTCGATAGGTTATTTGAGTGAAGAGGCGTTTCGAGGTTATTGGATAACACGAGGCTGAGGGCTTGTTCGTTTGAAGGTGCCCTTCATAGGTTAGCATCTACCTATATCCAATAAGCTTGCCAAATATGTTATGAGTTAGTAAACAGCATGTTATAAGTTGGGAGCTTCCTGATTTCTGCTATGGCAGCGTTTCCGAACGGCCTTCCCGGCCGGTAATTTGCTATTTCATCAGGCAAGACCACGACCCGGATGGGAGCAACCGGCGCCGGAGCTCCTATCCCAGCACCCGTGTAAGCCAACAGACCCGGGTTGCTATAATCTTTAGTAAATTTGACCCATGCCCTTCAAACTTTTTGCTCCCTACCAGCCCGCCGGCGACCAGCCAACCGCGATCAGCCAGCTGACGGAAGGAGTTTACAATGGTGACAGAGACCAGGTACTGCTTGGGGTGACCGGCTCCGGAAAGACGTTTACCGTGGCCAATGTGATCAACAATGTGCAGAAGCCGACCCTGGTGCTCACGCACAACAAAACCCTCGTGGCCCAGCTCTATGGCGAATTCCGACAGTTCTTCCCGGAGAACGCGGTGGAGTACTTCGTATCCTATTACGACTATTACCAGCCCGAGGCGTATATGCCCACGACCGATACCTATATCGAGAAAGACCTCAACATCAACGAGGAGCTCGACAAGCTCCGCCTGCGCGCCACCACTTCCCTCCTTTCGGGACGGAGGGACATCATCGTGGTGGCTTCCGTGAGCTGCATTTACGGTATGGGCAACCCCACCGATTACGAAAGTGGGATCGTCCGCATTTCCAAGGGACAGCAACTCTCGCGACAGGGTTTCCTCCATGCCCTGGTGAACTCGCTTTACAGCCGCACCTCGATCGAATTCACCCGCGGCACCTTCCGCGTAAAAGGCGATACGGTGGACATCAACCTCCCCTATGTGGATTATGGCTACCGTGTCACGTTCTTCGGAGACGAGATCGAAGAGATCGAAAGCATCGACGTACAGAACTCGAAGCGGATCGGCAAGCTGACCGATGCCGCCATCTTCCCGGCCAACCTCTACGTGGCGCCGAAAGACATCATTAACGATGTGATGTGGGAGATCCAGGACGAGATGAATGCGCAGGTGGAATATTTCAAAGGCGTGGGCAAGTTCATCGAAGCCCAGCGACTCAAAGAGCGGGTCGAATACGACCTGGAGATGATCCGCGAACTGGGTTTCTGCAATGGTATCGAGAACTATTCGCGCTTCTTCGACCGCCGCAAGCCCGGCACCCGCCCGTTCTGCCTGCTGGATTATTTCCCGAAAGACTTCCTCTGCGTGATCGATGAGAGCCACCAGACCGTGCCCCAGGTAAGCGGCATGTATGGCGGCGACCGGAGCCGCAAGCTGACACTGGTGGACTATGGCTTCCGCCTGCCTTCGGCGCTTGATAACCGCCCGCTCAACTTCCACGAATTCTCGGACCTGCTCAACCAGACGATCTTCGTAAGCGCCACGCCCGGCGATTATGAGCTGGAGATGACCGGGGGCGTGGTGGTGGAACAGGTGGTCCGTCCGACCGGCCTGCTCGAGCCCCCGATCGAAGTGCGACCGAGCGTGAACCAGATCGATGACCTGCTGGATGAAATTGACAAGCGCGTGAAGAAGGGCGACCGGGTACTCGTGACCACGCTCACCAAGCGCATGGCCGAAGAGATGGACAAATACCTCAAGCGCATCGACATTAAATCGCGGTATATCCACTCCGATATCGACGCCCTCGAGCGCGTGGAGATCCTGCGGCAGCTGCGGCTCGGCACGATCGATGTGCTCGTAGGCGTGAACCTGCTCCGCGAAGGACTGGACCTGCCGGAGGTGTCGCTGGTGGCCATCCTCGATGCCGACAAGGAAGGCTTCCTCCGCAATGAACGCTCGCTCACGCAAACGGCAGGGCGCGCCGCCCGGAACGTGGACGGCCTGGTCATTTTCTATGCCGACCAGATCACGGAATCGATGCAGCGGACCATGGATGAAACGAACCGCCGCCGCGAAAAGCAGCGGGCCTACAATATCGCCCACAACATCACGCCCCGCACGGTGAAGAAGTCGATCGACCAGGTGATGGCCCAGACCTCGGTGCTCGAGATCAAGGGCTACGACCCTGATTCGCCTTACGCAGTGGATGAGGTGCCCGTGAACAAGGCCGCCGAGCCGGAAGACGAGTACACGACCATCCCCCAGGTAGAGAAGATGATCGCCAGGACCAAGAAGGATATGGAGAAAGCCGCCCGGGACCTCGACTTCATGGAAGCCGCCCGCCTGCGCGACGAGATGTTCTCCCTGCAGAAGAAGCTGGAGACGATGAAATAAGAACGCAGATTGGGAAAATTAGCGGGATTTCGCAGATGCCGGCGAGAAGAGATCTTCAGATTCGGTGATTTTGAGATTTTGTGATTTGGGAACAGTGATTTTATGCAATTGCGGGGGTGGGTGCATCACACCAATGGGGAACCGAAAACATGGATTTCCCGAACTAACTTTATAGCACGCCAAAAACCCGCTTATGCTTCGCAAAACCCTGACCGCTGCTGCCATCCTCCTGCTCATTGCCACTACTTATTCCGCTGAAGCCCAAAGACGAAGTCGCGGACGAAGGGTGCCGGGCACGGAAACCGAAGTACGCAAGCTCAGTTTCCTGGAGACGGTAGATCGGCTCGCCTGTAAAACGGTGGGCTTATCGCAGCCAGAAGTGGAAGTGGAAGCTGAAGTGAGTAAAGCATCTTGGTCGGGTAGGGGTACCAGCGAGAACCTTGACCGTCTCCGCGAAGGCGATGCCCTGACCAGGGGAATCAACACAAAGGGCGAATGCGATGCCTATCCTTTTCTTTCTGCCGACGGCCTGCGGCTTTATTTCACCACCAACCGGGGTTCCATTTCACACGGAAGGATTTACCTCAGCACCCGCCAATCGGCAGACCAGCCTTTTTCGAATGCCCAACCCCTCAGTCCTAACCTGCCCGACCCTTATTATTGTTCCAGCCTCACTGCCGACGAACTGACGCTCTATATGGCCAAGGCGGGGAAGATCTATGTTTCACACCGGGGCAGCCTGAAAGAAACGTTTGGCGAACCGAAGGAAGTGGACCTGGGAAAGATCGGCTGGACCTTTGCCCCCGGCATTTCCCCGGATGGACAGGAGCTGGTGATCACAACAACGATCGAAGGGCGCAAGGGGGAGATGAATGTGGTGTACCGGAAAATGGGAACAAGTTTCGTAGTGAAGGAAACCCTCGCGGCCCCGGATGGATCCGATGCGGGACCGGCACAGTTCAGCAAGGATGGTCTGTCGATCTATTGCAGCCGTGAAGATGTGAGCGGGGGCGATGAAAAGCTGTTCCGCTACCGCCGCAACAATCTGAACGCCGCCTTCGTGGAAGTTGAAGAGCTGCCGAAAGAACTGCATAAACACGGTCAATGCCTGCAGCCCACCGTGAATGGCGACGAGTCGCTTATCGCCTACGTAGTCTCGAATGGCACCTGGGATCAGGATGATATTCTCGTAGTGCCGATGAAGGACCGGAAGGCGGTGGTTCCTGCCCTGCCCGATGCGCTGACGGAGCGAGCAGTAAAGCCGGCCGTGGATCTGCAGCCAGCCATCAACTATGTGCAGGCTAAAGTTTATCCCAATCCCTTCCAGGATCATTTTGTCTTCGAGCTGGGTGCCGCACCCGCAGCGGGAACGGTGCTGACCTTATTCGATCTCAATGGCCGCCAGTTACACGTTCATCGGATCTCCTCGATAAAAACGCTGGTGAGCATTGGAACCCTTCCCGCGGGGACCTATTTCTACCATGTAACGAATGCTGAAGGCAAGCTGGTCGCCTCGGGTAAGCTGCTGCGCAACTGAACCTGGCAGGTTGCGGGGGACCTAGCAGGTTGCCCGGGACCTAGCAGGTTGCCCTTAACCTAGCAGGTTGCGGAGGCCCACGAAGGCCATCGCCGTCATGATCGCCACCACCAGCCAGCCCGCCGCCAATAACCAGCGGGGATGCCGGTAGGCGCCCATCAGCCGTTTATTGCCGGCCGCCAGCAGGATCACCGCCAGGGCAATGGGCAGGATCAACCCGTTGACCGCCCCGGCGAGCACCAGCAGCCGCGCCGGGTTGCCCAGGAAGAGGAAGATCGCAGCGGAGACCAGGATAAAAATCGTGATCACCATCTTGCGGTGTTTATCCAGGAAAGGATGAAGTGTGGAAAGGAAACTCACCGAAGTATAGGAAGCGCCGATCACCGAAGTAATAGCAGCGATCCACATCACCCCGCCGAAAAAGCGGAAGCCGAGGTCGCCGGCCGCGGCCTGGAAGACGGCGCCGGCCGGATTGGGATGGCTGCGCAGATCCAGCCCCCGCATCACCACGCCCAGGGCCGCCAGGAAAAGAATGAAGCGCATCAGGGTGGTGATGGCAATGCCCCGCACCGCGCTCCGGCTCACCGCCCGCACCGAGTCGGTTCCACCGATACCGGCATCAAGAAGCCTGTGGGCGCCGGCAAAGGAGATATAACCACCTACGGTCCCACCAACGAGCGTTACGATCTTCAGATAGTCGATCTTTTCGGGAACAAGGCTGCGGTACAGCGCTTCACCCAGTGGCGGCTGCGAGGCAAAAGCAACATACACGGTAAACAGGATCATAGCCAGCCCAAGCCAGCGCACCAGCCAGTCGAGCTTGGAACCGGTATCGGGCATCCAGAAGAGGAGGAGGGCCAGCACTGCACTAACCGCGGCGCCCATGTCCGTATCCATCCCCGTCAGCGCCTGCAAACCGAGGCCGCAGCCCCCGATGTTGCCGATATTGAACACGAGCCCGCCGAAGGCGATTAGCCCGGCTAGCGCCCACCCAAGTCCGGGGACCATCCGGTTGGCCAGGTCCTGTGCCCGCAGCCGGGCGACGGTGATAACGCGCCAGATGTTGAGCTGGGCGCCGATGTCGAGCAGCAGTGAAATGAGGATAAGGAAGCCGAAGGAGGTGGTGAGCTCGGCGGTGAACTTCGCGGTCTGGGTAAGGAAGCCCGGCCCGATCGCCGAAGTGGCCATTAAAAAAGCAGCGCCCAGTAAGGCAGAATTTTTCTTCACGTGTTGGTCTGTTCCCGAATGTACTTACTTCCGCCGCTTCTTTCGCGACCGCCCATAGCGAAGAATGATCAGGAGGCTTTGAAGGATCAGCCCGAAGAGCATGGCGACTAAGGGGATGCTGAGCAACGCCTCTTTTTCCTTGAAGCTTTGGTCAAACCCGGAGTAGTGGATCAGCAATGCAAGCAGCGCGCCGGCCACCTCTCCGATCAATCCGCCCAGCAGCAACCTGCGATACGTTCCCTGCCAGGAATGAAAAACGGTTGCCCTCAGGATTGCGGCGCCGATCGTTGCCACTAAAGCGATGAAGACCAGGTAAAATCCCAGGCCCATGACCGTATTGGAAGGAAATGAAAACACAGGGGAAGGTAATACGGGATCAGGAACCATTCAGGCCGAATCCCGAAGCATCCGGACTAGGCGATTACCGCATCACCCAATACCTCAATACCTCAGTAGCCCTAATACCTAATACCCTAATACCCCAATACCCTAATCCCTTACTACCCCATCACCTTACTCCCCAGCCCCTGCAACAACTCATGGATGGCCCGGGCGAAATAAGGCGCACGTTTGCCGTCGCCGTGGATGCAGATCGTTTCTGCTTCGATGGGAACCTTCTTTCCATGGAGGGAGGTCACGGTGCCTTCGAGCACCATCTGCCGCATCTGGTCGAGCGATCGCTCTTCGTCTTCGATGAGTGCGCCCGGAAGCTTACGCGAGGTCAGTTGTCCTTCATCATCATAGGTGCGGTCGGCAAAGACCTCCGAACAGGCCTGCAGGCCAAGGGCCCTGGCTTCGGAGACGAGGTGGCTGCCGCTGAGGCCATAAACCAGGAGGTTGGTATTGAAATCGCTTGCCGCCTGGGCGATGGCGCGGGCAATGCGCAGGTCTCGGGCCGCCATGTTGTACAGGGCGCCATGGGGCTTCACGTGGTGCAGCAGGGCGCCTTTCTCGCGAGCGATGAGGTCGAGCTTGATGAGCTGTTCGATCACGAGCGTGTAGATCCTTTCCGGTGGCAGCTGCTGCTCCTTTCTTCCAAAATGCTCGCGGTCGCGGAACGAGGGATGGACACCGATCTTCACGCCATGCTCGAGGCAGCGGTCGATTGTGCGGCGCATGGTGTCGGTATTGCCGGCATGAAATCCGCAGGCGATGTTGGCGGACGTGATGAAGGGCATCAGCAGGTCGTCGTAAGGCATGCCTTCTCCCAGGTCACAATTCAGGTCTACCGGCAGGGTGTTCATAGTGTAGAGTTACACGAATTAAAGCGAATTAAACGAATTCTGAAAGTGCTTTCCTTCAATACCCCAACTCCCGCAACCGTTCCCCCGCCGCCTCCCGGATATCGTCGAGGTACTGCTGCTGTTTCAGCAGTTTCTCTTCCGCGGTGGCCAGATCGGTGAGGTGAAAGCGGATCGCGTCGCCGGGACGCCGCTGGGCGAGGATGGGCAGGTGCGCGGAGATGACCTGCGCGATGCGGGGATAGCCGCCGGTGGTCTGATGGTCGGCCATGAGCACGAGCAACTGTCCGCCGGGAAGCAGCTGCACGGTGCCAAAGGAGACGGCCGAGGAAAGCAGGGAATGGTCATGCGCCATAGGCGCGCCCTTGAGCCGGTAGCCCATGCGGTCCGACTCGGGGGTGACCGCGAACCAGTGGTGCTGGAACAGTCCCCGCTGTCCGGTGTCCAGGAGCGACCATTCCGGTCCGATCAGGGCTTCCACCTCGTTGGTGTGCGGCACGGTATGCCCGGCCTTCCAGGGCAGAACCGTCAGGTTGTTCAGGGGCTTGACAAGCGGTTTCCGCAGGGGCAGCCGGTCGTCATTTGCCAGGCGCCTCCCCTGCCAGCCACCCTGTTGCAATCGAAAGCTGGTACTGCAGCTGCCCAGCCAGGGGTCAACCGCGATGCCGCCAGCCACGCTCAGGTAACAGCGTGCGCCCCATTCATGACCCTCGAAGCGGAGCGTGCTTCCCGCGGGCAGAACGATGGGATGGTCCATGGGCGCCGGCTGCCCGTTGACCGAGGGCTTGAAGTTGCCGCCGCAAAGCGCGATGATGGCCGCCTCTTCGAAGAGGATGGTTGCCGCCGGCAGGTGGAGCTCGATCACGGCTTCCCCCAGCTCATTGCCAACGAGGGCATTGGCCTGCCGCGAGGAAAACGGGTCCATAACGCCGCCCGCACCCAGTCCGAGATGCGCATAGCCCTGGCGGCCTCCGTCCTGCAGGCTATCGAGCAGCCCGGCCTTGATAATGCGCATACTCATCAGCGGTGATTGGATAAAATTCTACGGTCATGCCCGGCGACAGCAGGGCTGGCTCTTCCCGGTTAACATCAAACATCTGAAGCGGTGTTCGCCCGATGATCTGCCAGCCGCCGGGTGAATCGGACGGATAGATGCCGGTCTGCGTGCCGGCTATGCCTACAGAACCCGCATCCACATGGAGCCTTGGGCTTTCCTTGCGCGGCATGGCGATACGCTCGTCCACTGCGCCGAGGTAAGGGAAGCCGGGCAGGAAGCCGATCATGTACACCCGGTAGGGCTTCGCCGTATGCAAACGGACCACTTCTTCGGCCGACAGGCCGGAGAAGGCTGCCAGCGTTTCGAGGTCGGGACCGAAACCGGCGCCGTAACAAACGGGGATGCGCAGGGCTTTTTCTTCTTCCGGTAAGACCTCACCGAAAGGCAGCTCCTCGATCCAGGCAGCCACCTGCTCGAAAGCGGTCAGCTCGCGGTAGCCGTTGCGCCGGATCTGCACGGGATCATAAAAAACGGAAAGAGAGGCATAGGCCGGGACGAGGTTCAGCACGCCGGGAAGAGGATTCATTTGCAGCTGGCGAAAGAGCTGCAGCGTCTTCCGGTTCGTGGCTTCATCCATCTCGGTTCCCAGCTCCACGACAAGCGCATTGTCGGCCAGGGGAAAGATGGAGAATGGATGCAGCATGTTGAAGATTAGCGATTCTTGGTCAGCAAAACTATGCCAGAGGTAAATTACTGACTTCCTTCGGTAAGTCGCGTATAAATGCACGCACTGCCTTGTTGGTCTCCTGATGCCTTTCCAGAAGACTTTGATGGTTGGCGGGTTCCAGCCGTACGAGCCGCGCATCGGGCAACTGCTCCTGCATGAAGGCGCCGGCATCCGGGCGCGTGAGCCGGTCCTTGTTTGCCGTGAAGATCAGCACCGGCACCTGCATCGATTGAAGCCGGGACGTAACATCGTATTGGAACATGCCCAGGCACCCCCGGGCCATCACCGCCGGCGGCGCCATGGTGGAGAGCAGGGTGCTGAACTCGAGCTGTTGCGGCGTTTGCGTGCCGGCGAAGGTGAGCCAGCGTGTCATCAGGTGTGCATTGCCATTGAGGTAACTCATCCACCGGCTTACCCAGAGCAGGGGCGAGAGCGCGATCATGAGGTAACAGAGTGGTGTGAGCACCGGCTTTTGCAGGGCGGTCATCACCTTCCGGAACAACATGGTCTTTACCGGGTTGGTATAGGTCGTATTCTGCAGGACCACGCCCCGGATCGCGGACAGATCGCTGGCTTTCCATTTCGCCAGCAAACTGAGGATGGTCATGCCGCCCATGCTGTGCCCCCAGAGCACGGGCCGGATGACGCCCGTATGTTGCAGCACCGCCTCCAGGTCATCGGCCATCTTGCCGAGGGAGAAATCCTTGTTCGAGGGCCGCGTCGACCGGCCAAGGCCGGCGAGGTCCATGAAGATGAGGTGATGATCATCCAGGAAGGCCTTTCGTTGGTAGTACCAGTTGCGGCTGTTGGCATTCCAGCCATGGATGAAAACGATGGCGGGCGCACCCGCCCTGCCGAAATGCTCGATATGGATCCGCGAACCATCGGGCCGCCGGATGGTCTCCGAACGTCCGGTTTCAAACATCGCCGGCTCATCCTCCCCTTTTCTTCTTTTGCTCACCAGCATCCGGATCAGGAAACGTCCAAAGAGGACGAGCGCCAGCAGTGCGATCGCACCGTAGAGGCAGCGATCGGCATAATCATCCTGCAGGGTATCGCGATAACGCTGCCATTCACGGAAGAGAAAAAAGGCGATCAGGGGGTAGGCAACGGCAACGAGGTCGAGCAGGAGCAAAATGAAGAGGAGGAGCATGTTCCGAAATTTTCCTTGCTGTTCGAAATCACATGCCAATGGAACTCAGCCGCATAAAAAAAGCCCCCCGTCAACCGACGGGAGGCTTCGATTATTTATTCCAGCGATCAGGCATAAACGGCGTTTCCGTACATCTCTTCCCGCAGCTCTTTGACGCGCTTGTCTTCGAGGTATTCGTCGAAGCTCATGAGGCGGTCGATGATGCCCTTGGGCGTCAGCTCGATCACGCGGTTGGCCACGGTTTGCATGAACGTGTGGTCATGCGAGGTGAGGAGCACGATACCCGGGAACACGGTACAGCCTTCGTTGAAGCTCTGGATCGATTCGAGGTCGAGGTGGTTGGTCGGCTGGTCGAGCACGATCACGTTGGGGTTCTGCAGCATCATGCGCGAAAGCATGCAGCGCACTTTTTCTCCACCCGAGAGCACATCCGTTTTCTTCTGGATGTCGTCGCCGGAGAAGAGCATCTTGCCCAGGAAACCGCGGAGGAAGGGCTCGTCGGCGTCGGTCACGTGCGGTGGCACATACTGGCGCAGCCACTCGAGCAGGGTCAGCCCGTTGCCGAAAAATTCGCTGTTCTCTACCGGCAGGTAGGCCTTGGTGATCGTGGTGCCCCATTCGAACTTGCCGCCACTGGCCGCGCGGTTGCCGTTGATGATTTCGAAGAAGCTGGTCACGGCCAGCGGGTCGCGGCTGAGGATGGCGATCTTCTCGCCTTTATTGACGCTGAAGGTCACCTTGTCGAACAGCGGACGACTGTCCACCGAAGCGCTGAGGTTCTCCACATTGAGGATCTGGTTGCCCACCTCGCGCAGGGGCTGGAAGATGATGCCCGGGTAGCGGCGGTTGGAAGGCTCGATCTCTTCGATGGTGAGTTTCTCGAGGGCTTTCTTCCTCGAGGTGGCCTGCTTCGATTTCGAGGCGTTGGCCGAGAATCGGGCGATGAAGTCCAGGAGGGCCTGGCGCTTCTCTTCGGTTTTCTTGTTCTTATCGTTCAGCTGGCGGGCCATGAGCTGCGAAGACTCGTACCAGAAGGTATAGTTACCGGTGAATACTTTGATCTTCGAACGGTCCACATCGGCCACGTGCGTACACACGGCATCGAGGACGTGACGGTCGTGCGAGACCACTAGTACGATGTTCTCGTAA
>CBHWDR010000044.1:0-11675 GCA_966112575.1 uncultured Chitinophagales bacterium | reverse complement strand
TACACCAACTGGAAAGACATGTCGCAGGTTTCGATCGCCGCCACGAACGACAATGGCGACCCGGATTTCCTGATCGACTTCTATATCCCTTATTCCGACCTTACGGCTGCGCCCTTCAACCTGACCACGTCCACCAACCTGCGCTTCAGCGCCACCACGGTGATGGCTCCTCAAGGTGCAATCGGCGGTCCGAAATCCGACATCTACGGGCTGAATGATGCCGGATATAAGTCGACCAACAAGCAGTGGGAAGATTTTATCAACGAGCAGCCACCGGTGAAGCCCACGGACCTGGGCAGCGGCGGCTCGGGACAGCCGGCCCGTTGCACGGCCGCCCCCACAGTTGCTTCGGCAACCCCCGGTACCGGCACGGGCCTGGTGAAAGGCACCTGGACGAAATCGAGCCTTACCGGCTCCCTGGCTACCGCCGACATCACCGTTTACCGCACGTTTGGCGGCACCACCACCACGCTGGGCACCGTGAATGGCGTTGGCTCGGGCAGCAGCTGGACTTTGTCGGGCCTCACCTTCAATGGAGGGGACCTCATCACCGCAAAAGCAAAAGGCGCTACGGAAAGCATGTGCCTGGTGAGCAATGCGGTGGCGGCACAGGCCTGCAATACAGCTACCATCCCCTCGAATACCGGATTGACCATTCGCTGTATCTCAACCCGTGGCATTGAAGGACTCTTCCCTTCGGGCAACACCGTGAAGGTTTACTGGATGGACCCGGCAACGCTTAACGCTTCGGTGCTCGCGGGAGCCGCTGCGAATTCCCCCACATTCGGCTACAACCTGGGAACCGATTATTTTTATAACGGTACTTCGTTTAACGGAAGCCAAGTGCCTTCCGCCTGCTCCGGTGGCTCGCAAGACATGAACAACGGCAGTTACTGGGTAACCACGATCGCGCCCGGTTCCACCTGTGAGTCGGCGCCCGTATTCGGCTGCGTGGGGCTTACGGCTACTGCTACGCCAACGATAACCGAAACCGTATTGTACAACACCCATACATCGATTTCCGGAACCGCTACAGCCGGCTCCACCGTACGTCTGCGGATCAACGGACAGCTGATCAATTCCGTAGTAGCCACCGGCGGCAACTACAGCTTCACCGGCCTCACCCTCACAGCGGGTGATGTGCTGGATGTGAAGGCCGTGACAACCGGTTCCTGTCTTAGCGCTTCGGCAACGATCACGGTTTCCTGCTTCACGGCAGTGCCCCTGATCAATGCCGATAATAACAACCAGGTGGCTTCGGCTACGGCCATCACCGGTGTGTCGGCAGAGCCCACCGGTTCTACCATCCGGGTCTATACTTCGCCTTCGAATACCCTGGTGGCAACGACCACCGTACAGGCCAACGGCACCTGGAGCACCGGCAACGCGGGCACTACGCCGGCCACCTACAATGCCGTTGGGTCCACCGTTTACTATGCCACGGCGCAGAATAGCTGCGGCACGAGTGCGGCTTCCGGAACCGTGACCGCCGTTGCGGCCACGCCATCTGCCCGCTGCGGCACGATCACCGGTCCGGTGACCTCGGGCGCTACTTCGGTGAGCGGAACGCTTACGGGCGCAGTGGCCGGTACCATCATCAACCTGTATAACGACGGCATCCTCGTGGGCAGCACCACTACCGGATCGACCGGCTGGACCATTACCGCTCCTGCCAATAGCCTTTATCCCGATGGTGTGCTCACGATCGGCATCCAGGAAAGCGGAAGCAGGGAGCTGCTGTGCGCCGCTACGCTGACCATCACCTGCGCTTCGGGTCCGGCAACGCCGATCATCAGCCCGGCAACCACGAGCATCGTAGCCGGCCAATCGACCACCTACACGATCTCGAACGCGGTGGCGGGAAGTTTTTATGGAATTGCGGATGCCAGCACGGGCCGATCGCTGGGCACCGGCAAGTGGGCCACCACCAACGGAAACCTGACCCTGACCACGGAAGCCTTCAACGCTGCAGGTAACTATACGGTTGTGGTGAAAGCTACATCCCTCAGTGAGGTTACCGTGTGCAGCTCCCAGCCGGGTGCGGCAAGCGTATCGGTGAGCGGTATCCTGCCGGTGAGCTTCATCAGCCTCAATGCCCTGCGTCTCGATGCGGGCGCGCAGCTCAACTGGGTCGTGGCAAACGAACAGGGGGTGCTCGACTACCGGGTGGAGCGAAGCACCGACGGCCGTAATTATACCGAAGTGGGCAGGGTTGCCTTCCGCAATGCTGCCGGCAGCCGCAACAACTATTCTTTCCTCGATGCGGCTGCTCCCGCGGGAACCCTGCTCTATCGCATCCGCCAGGTGGATGTGGACAGCCGTTCGACGTACAGCGGCATCGTGCGCCTCGCCGCTGATGGGGTTCGCGGCCTGCAGCTTTCGCCCAACCCGGCGAAAGAGCGCATCACACTTAGCCTCCTGGCCAATGAGCGCGGACCGGTAACGATCACCCTGCTGGAACTGACCGGCCGGCCCGTTTACCAGGTGCAGGCAGAAGTGCGCAAGGGCGCCAATGTGATCAGCCTGCAGCACCTCGACCGCTTCGCGCGCGGCCAGTATATCCTGCGTGTTGAAGGCGCGGGAGCTGGCGGACAGGTGAAGCTTTTGTTGCAATGACCGGCGGATCCCGGTCGAAAAAAGGCGGCTTTTGGCCGCCTTTTTTTATGCGTGGAACTGCGGCCGGGAATTTTTTAAGAGTTGTTGAAAACCAGCTGGTTGGTTTTGCGGAAAGAGGCTTTCTATGTGGAAAATACTAATTCTGCTAAGTATTTTTTCTTACTAAAGCTTGCAAATTTCAAAACTGCGTTCCATCTTTGCTGCGCGTTTATCGCCAACCCTGAGAAAACTGTCGATCTGAACCCCGTGAACTGAACCACTTCCCGTTATCGGTCTTCGATAACCCGGCTTCCTTCACGCATGCAGGCTCCCTGCAGTTTTCCCACAACTGGCTACTGTCCGATTCTACAAGACCTCACCCCAACCAGATACGAAGCAATTCGGAAGATCATTCTTCCTGTATCCTGCTATCCTGGAAAATCTTTCTCATTTGTATCCGTCTGAAAAACCAAGGTATCCGACCAGACAATTAACAAATGAAAAGATCTGTACTCATGAAACAAATTTTTACCCTTGTACTTACCTGTACATTCACATTGAATCTCCTTGCCCAGTCGGGCAGCAATGCCGCTCCCGAGCTGGTATTCCAGAATCCCGTTTTGAAAGCGGGCATCGATAAAAAAGAAGGCGCGGTCTACCGCTTTTCCAATGTCACTTCCGGCATTGACGCCGAAGTGAAGCTGAAAAAGTTCTCTCGTACCGACCTGGTCATGACCTCGGTTGACAACCCTTCGATCGGCTGGTCGAAAGCGTTTCAGCCCGAGTTCGGCCTCCAGGGCACGGTGCAGCCCAACCAGCAGTGGTTCGTGGATTTCGAGCTTGCCTTCTACAAGGCCGGCACTACTACCCGTCAGAAGTTGTCGAAGGTGACCATGACCTCCCTGGACGTGGACGGCGATGGCAACTCGATCTCGGAGTATGTGGTGATGAACAACGTGAACACAATGGCGCTTTCGCCCATCACCTATCTCAGCGGACTTACCGCGCCGCTGCTTGCGCTGGGCCAGAACGCTACCTGCGACGCCTGCGGTGCGAGCAACATCCTCGTTGCCTGCAATGCCTGCGGTGGCGACGGACAGGCCAATGGCGATCAGTGTACTTCCTGCGACGGAAGCGGCAAACTGGTGAACGTATGCCGTCACGCTTACCACCAGTCGACAACGGTTAACGGCCCCGTGACCAATTTCACCAATATCGATACGCTGAGCACCCAGGTGATGGCTACGTTCACCTACCTGGATGTAGATCGCCTGACCTTCCGTTATGGTGGTAAGTCGGCCGCTAATTCTTCGAACGGTTCGGGTGTGCGCATGAACTCCCTCTGGTTCCGCCAGTTCTCGCTCGCGCCCATCGGAACGCTGCCGGTGAAGCTCTCGGGTTTCACGGCTTCGTATGACAAGAAGAATGTGCTGCTCCAGTGGACCGGTATGGAAGATAATTTCAGCCACTATGTACTGCAGCGCAGCACCGATGGCCGCAGCTATTCTGATATCGCTGTCATCTTCACGGCCGGTAATGGCCAGCAGCAGCAGTACCGGTACAAAGACCAGAACGTATCGTCGGCAACTAATGCAGTTTTCTATCGTCTCCTGATGGTGGACCTCACCAAAGAAGGATCGTATTCCGAAGTAAAGGCCGTGCGCCTGGGTACTTCCGAGGCGGCCATCAGCCTGGCTACCTACCCCAACCCCGTGAAGAGCGAAGTACGGGTGACGCTTCCCGCCAACTGGCAGGGTAAGCCGGTGATGCTGACGCTGTACAGCGCCAACGGTACGCGGATGCTGCAAAAATATTTTGGACAGACCGGTCAGACCGAGAGCCTTCAGCTTTCCAGCCTGCCCCGCGGCACCTATGTGGTCAGCGCGGTATCGGAAGGAGCGGAAGCCCGGCAGACCCTCATAAAAGACTAAAACCACCCCTAAATCTGGGTACCAACCACGCCTCCGGGCGTGGTTTTGGCTTTTCGGGCCTGCCGGGTTGGGTGGGACCTGCTAGGTTGAGTAGAACCTGCTAGGTCGGGTAGGACCTGCCAGGTCGGCGGGAACCTAGCAGGTTCACCCATCACATTTGAAAAAAAGTGCAGGCATTTATTTGGTTTATAAAATAAACCAGTTTATGTTTGTTCGACAATTAGCCTGTATGCGACCTCTGCTGCTTCTTTTTTCGCTCCTGACCACACTGGGCCTGCTGGGCCAGACACCGATCACGGGAACCGTACGCGATCAAAAGGGCAACCCGGTTGCCGGTGCTTCCATCGCCATTCGTGACAGCTATGACGGCGCCACCTCCGACTCTTCCGGCCGCTTCGCCTTCCGCACCAGCGAAAAGGGCAAACAGGTGGTTACCGTGTCGGCCGTTGGCTATAAATCTACGGAAGAGTCTGTTGAACTAGACGGGACGGCAAAGACCTTCAACCTGGTGATCCGCGAAGAAGTGAGCGAGATGAAAGCCGTGGTGATCACTGCCGGTTCCTTTGAAGCTTCGGACAAAAAACGCGCGACTGTCCTTAACTCCATCGATATTGTTACCACCGCCTCGGCCAATGCCGATGTGACCGGTGCCATCCGGACGCTTCCCGGCGCACAACAGGTAGGGGAGTCGGAAGGGCTCTTCGTCCGTGGAGGTACCGCTGCCGAAACCAAGACCTTTATCGACGGCACGCTGGTGAACAATTTCTTTTATTCCTCGGTGCCGGATATCGCCCAGCGTGGCCGCTTCTCACCCTTCCTTTTTAAGGGAACGGTGTTCTCGGCAGGCGGGTATTCCGCCTTGTACGGACAGGCCCTTTCTTCGGCGCTCATCCTCGAGTCGATAGACCTGCCGGACCGCAGCTCGGGCAACCTGGCCATCTCGCCGATCGGCGGCGGTGGCGGCTACCAGCACCTGGCGAAGGACAAGCGCTCTTCCTGGGGCGCCAGCTACAACTACACCGACCTGGGCCTCGCTTTTAAGGTGCTGCCCCAACGCCCGCAACTGGAATACGTGAAGATCCCGCGCTTCCATACTGGGGAAGGCAATTTCAGGATCCGCACCTCCAAGACCGGCATGCTCAAATACTACGGCTACTTCAGCCAGAACAGCCTGGGCATCCGCAACCCGAGCATCGATACCGCGGGCTATAAGGAGCAGTTCCGCCTCACCAATTTCAGCAGCTACCACAACCTCTCCTGGAAAGACAACCTCGGCGACCACTGGAAGTTCAACGGCGGCCTCTCTTATGCCAACAATAAGGACGAGATCGGGGGCGGCATGGTGAGCGCGGCCAATGAAAGCGTGCTGCTGAATGGATTCGAGTACAAGAATTTCAACCTCGATGCGCGCGGCCGCTATTTCAATGCCAAAGCCGTCTTCGAGCGTCGTCTGCGCGGGCTGAGCGCCCTCCGTTTCGGCTCCGAGTTCAACCACAGCTACGACAGCACGAAATATGTGTTGTTCAATGGCCAGGCTACCGGCGGCATCCTGCGCGAGAACCTGCTGTCCCTGTTCGGCGAGACGGATATCTACCTCACCAATGACCTGGCCGCGAAGGTCGGCGGCCGCATGGAGCGCTCGGCGCTGCTGGACAAGGTGAACCTGGCTCCTCGCGTCTCCCTGGCCTATAAGCTCGGAAAAGAAACACAGGCTTCCCTGGCCTATGGTATTTTCTACCAGACACCTGAGCGCCGCTATCTTCCTGCCGTCAATGAGCTGGATTTTACCAAAGCCACCCATTATATCGCCCAGCTGCAGAAAGTGTCCTCCCTGCAAACCCTGCGCGCTGAATTGTATTATAAAAAATATGATAACCTGCTCAAGACCGGCATCAGCAACAACCGCGAGCTTGCACAGTCAAACGGCGGCAGCGGCTACGCGCAGGGCTTCGAGCTGTTCTGGCGCGATAAGAAAACGATCAAGAACTTCGACTACTGGATCTCCTATTCCTACCTCGATACGAAGCGCGACTTCCTGAACTATCCCGGTCGGCTGCGACCTTCCTTTGCCGCGAAGCATACGGCCAACCTCGTGCTGAAGAAATTCGTCAACGGCCTGAAGACCCAGTTCAATGCGAACTACACCTGGGCCAGCGGAAGACCCTATTACAATATCCGGTACAACAGTACGGAGAGTAAGTACCAAGTGTTCGACCAGGGACGTACCATCCCTTTCAACAGCCTTAGCTTCAGTGTCAATTATCTTCCCCACGTGTTCAAGCAGGGCGCGAGCCAGTTCACGGTCTTCGTTTTCTCGATCACCAATGTGCTCGGAAGCCGGCAGGTGTTCGGCTACAATTATTCCTACAATGGCTTCCGCAAGGAAGCGGTGACCCCGGCAACCAAGACCTTCATTTACCTGGGCGCCTTCTTCTCCTTCGGCGTCGACCGCAGCCAGGACGTGATCAACAATAATTTATAAACCAGCTAAATCAACGTATATGTCGTATCAATCAACACCCGAAGGCAGAGACCCCCAGCTCTGGCAACTCGCCCAAAGAAGGGCTTCGTTCAAATCGCATCTTACGAGTTACCTGATCGTTAACGGCTTCCTCTGGATCCTATGGTTCTTCTCTGACGGCGAACGCCACGGAACGCTTCCCTGGCCCGCCTGGTCCACGTTGGGTTGGGGCATTGGACTGTTCTTCCACTATATGGGTGCGTATGTAAACACGGGGAAGAACAGCGTTGAAAAAGAATACGACAAGCTGCAGCAAAATAAATGACCTTTTAATTTTCAAATAAACGAGCTATGAAACAGACAATTTTTCTTACCGCCTTTCTTTTCCTCTTTACCGCGATAGGCTTTGCGCAGAGTGAAAAATACCAGAAAGCCATGGGTGAGCGGATCGCCCTGGTAGAAGTCACGCGCGACCCCGCGGCGCTGAAAGACCTTTCGGCCGCATTCGAGCGAATCGCTGATGCAGAGAAGACCCAGTGGCTTCCGTATTATTATGCAGCGCTCAGCCAGGCCAATGCCGGCATGGCGGGTATGGACGGCAGTCTTTCCGGAGGCAAGGCCTCGGTGGTCGATCCCGTTGCCGATAAAGCCGAGCAGCTGCTCGACAAAGCGGAGGCGCTGAGCAAGGACAATTCGGAGATCTACATCGTTCGCAAGATGATCGCCTCGCTCCGCATGATGGCCGACCCGCAATCGCGTTTCATGACCTATGGCCCCAAGGCGGCTGAAGCGCTCGCCATGGCGAAGAAGCTGAACCCGGAGAACCCGCGCGTGTACCTGCTCGAAGGACAGGACAAGTTCTTTACGCCCGAGCAGTACGGCGGCAGCAAGGAAGAAGCGAAGAAGCTGTTTGAAGCGGCGATGCAGAAGTTCGCGGCCTTCAAGCCGGCCACACCACTGGATCCCAGCTGGGGACAGGGAACCACGCAATATTTCATGGGCCAATTCAAATAGATCATGAACGAGCCATTTCATCCTTCCGAAAGCCTTCAGCTCATCCGCACGATGATCGAGAAGACCCGGGAGAACCTGAGCGAGAACCGGTTTTATTTCCTGTTGTGGGGATGGGTCACGTTCGTGGCCATCCTCACCCAGTTCGCCCTGAAAGTACTGCTCCGTTACGAGCGGCACTATCTCGTTTGGCTGGTGACCATCCCCGCGGTGATCGTGACCATCGTGTATTCGGGCCGGCATCACAAACGCAGCGGCGTGCGCAGCTATGTCAGCGATGCGATGGGAAGCGTGTGGATGGGGATCGGCATCTCCTTCTTCGTGCTCAGCCTGATCGTCAATCAACTTCCCGGCAGCTGGATGAATGCCTGGCCCTTCTTCATTCTTTTTTACGGTTTAGGGACATTTGTTTCGGGAAGGATCCTGAATTTCACGCCCCTGGTGATCGGCGGCATTGCCAACTGGTTACTGGCGATCGTGTCGGTCTTCGTGCCTTACGATTACCAGCTCCTGCTTGCCGCAGGCGCCATACTGACCAGCTATATCATACCCGGGCATTTACTGGGTGCCTATAAACGATGATCATGGAAGAAAAAGAACTATCACAAGAGGAAAGCCTGCACCTGATCACGAAGATGATCCAGAAGGACAAGAAGGGGTACCATGAGCGGGGCACAAGTGCGATCCTCTGGGGCAGCGTGGTGGCCATCGCCGGCCTGCTCAGCTTTGCGCAGATGTACTGGGCCTTCTCCCTCGGCTTCGACATCTGGCTCATCGTGCTGGCGGCGTTCATTCCGCAGATCTTCATCTCCATCCGCGAAAGCCGCGAGCGGAAAGTGGTGTCGCACACCGAGTCGACGATGAATGCTGTATGGATCACCTATGGCATCAGCATCTTCGCCCTCATCTTCTACATCAATTCGGTTACGGGGCCAACGATGGACTTCAATGCCACGAATGGCGTGCTCCTCACCAAGACCGTCAATGGAAAGACGGAGCCCATCAACTACTTCGTACCCAGTACCAGTTCGCTTTTTCTCCTGCTCTATGCCATCCCTACCCTTGCGGGCGGCCTGGCGTACAAGTTCCGTCCCATGCTCATCGGCGCCCTGATCTGTTATGGAGTGTTCGTGGCTTCCATCTATACCTCCACCACTTGGGACTACCTGATGAACGGACTCGCCGGCATTTTCAACTGGCTGATCCCCGGCCTGATCCTGCGCCATCGTTACCTGCGCGAAAAAAAGTCGGTCGATGTTTAAAGACCTCGATCCCATATTGCATTCCCAGCTTCGCCTCGCGGTGATGTCGCTCCTGATTACCGTGAAGGAAGCAGAGTTCACCTTCCTGAAAGAGAAGACCGGCGCCACGGCGGGCAATCTTTCCGTGCAGATCCAGAAGCTGAAAGATGCGGGTTACATCGAAGTGATCAAGCAATTCAAGGACAACTATCCCCAAACGATCTGCCGCATCACCCAAACCGGCGTGCAGGCTTTCGAGCAATACGTGGAGAATCTTAAAACTTACCTGGGCTGAGCGCCTGCTTCAGGCTGCTGAAAAAAAGGAGGGCTCCTGGAAAGGAGCCCTCGATATAATCCGTACACATAAAAAGGTAGATCATTATTCTTTGATGAACTTGATCGTAGATCGTTTGTCGCCGGTGCGGAGCTCGAGCACATAGAGGCCGGGTGCAACGGAAGCCGGGATCGTTAGTTGCTGTTCGCCGCTGCGCAGCTGCAGGGCCGATTGGTGAACGATGCTGCCCGATCCGGAATAGACTGCGATCGTTGCGGACCCATCTTCCGTACTGCGATAGCGCAGGCGGATCGCATCGCGCACCGGGTTCTGGTCGATCCGCAGCACGGCATCGGAAGTGCCTGACCGCAAGACAATGCTTCGGGTGAACTGGTCGGCCTGGGCCGTGGCGGCGATCATGCGGATGCGGTAGACCGCCTGTCCGCTAAACTGTTCGTCGTGGTAGAAGTAAGCTTCTTCTCCTGCCAGGCGCGAGCCGCTGATACGGGCCAGGGTGCGGAACTGGCGGCCGTCGCTGCTTTTTTCAATTAAAAATTCCTTCGCTGCTTCATTGTCTTCCACGCGCCAGTCGAGGCGGGCGCTGTTCCCGTTCAGCGTGGCGGTGAAGGATAGCAGTTGCAGGGCCAGGGTGCTGTGATTGGGAAGGGCCAGCACGTTGTCGATGCAGCCGGCATTCGTGATCGTCTGGATCACCACGTTGGCATTGTAAGGTGTGAACGTCGTTGTGAAGGGTCCGTCGGTCACGGTATATTCCGTATTGCTTTCAACATAGGTATCGTTGGCGTCGAGTACACCGGGGATCGTGCCGTTATCGAGGAAAACGCTCATGGTGATCGGGAAGGCCGAGAGGGGTGCGTTGAGCACATTGTACACCACTTTCGACGGGTTGCCGCGGAACAATTCTCCATAGATGGCCACCGAGGCTGCCAGGCTTCCGCTGCCCGAATTGGTAAGGCCGGGCGAATGATTCACCTGTGCGCTGGATTTGGTCCAGGCGCCGCAATAACCATCGCGAAGGCGGATGTAGCCGTTGTCGGTTCCGATATCCTGGGTCACATATTCGGGTGTCACGGTTCCATAACCGGAGAAGTTGATCGTGTAATCGGAGGGTGCACCGATCATATCCACGAACAGGGCCGGCATGGCGATCACGGGAGCAGGCACAACGGAGGCCCCACCGGTGCCGCCAAGGAAGGCATTGATCAGGCTGCCGCCGCGATAAACGAAGACCACGTAGCTGGCGCCGCCGCCACCAATGCGGTAGAAGACGTCGTTGTAGTTGTCGGGAAGCGGTGCGATGTCATAATTGGCATTGCCGTCGACAGCGGCTGGAACCGCGGTTCCGAGTACCCATTTCTTCAGGTAGGCCGAGCCGGAAAGCGTGCCCATTCCATTCCAGCTGAACTGGGAAGCCGTGCTGCCGCTCACGCCCTGGTAGTTGAACGGAATGGAAGCCGAGCCAACGAAGTAACCGCGGGAGGCGATCGTCAGGTCAGGCAGGTCCATCACGAAAAAGCCTTTATCTGCACCTTCTTCAAAATAGGTAACGATGGTATAGTTGTCCATGCTCGAAGGCACAGTGCTGGCGTTGAAGAATTCAAAGAATTCGCTCTTGCCGGCGCCGGGGAACGCATAGATCTCATTCAGCAGGGCCTGTGCCGAGACCAGTCGGCCGAGGGCAAGCAGGAAAGTAAGGGCAATAACCTTCTTCATCTCTACTGATTTTTAGGGTGGATAAAAGCACGCCTGCTTTGAAAGTCCCGGCAGGCGTGCGCTTCTTGGATGGTTGACTTAGTTCTTTACGAGCTTGCTGATCGAACGGCTGCCGTTCTGCGACACTTCAAGCACATAGGTACCCGCCGGCATGTGATCATCGAGGGTGATGGCCATCGAGTTGTTGCCTGCCTGGACGTTGAAGGTCTTGGTGAGCATGCGCACGCCGGAAGTGGAGTACACGCTGGCCTGTGCTGAGCCTTCTGTTGTTGCCTGGTACTGGAAGCCGAGAGTCGACTTGACGGGGTTCTGCAGCAGGGTGAGTGCGCTGGCAGAAGAACCGGATTCGGGACGCAGGGCAAGGATGCGCGAATAGCTGACCGAGTTGTTCTTGTTCACGATGCGGATGCGGAAGTAAGTAGCCGATT
>CBHWDR010000043.1:0-11878 GCA_966112575.1 uncultured Chitinophagales bacterium | reverse complement strand
CGCGCCGCGTCTTCCTGCGCGTCCTTGGCAATGCCTTCCGGACTGAGCTTCTCCTTCATTCCCTTGTACTTGGCCAGGTCCTTTTCCTGGTCGGGGGTGAGCTTCTGTTTCTGGTTCGACAGCGCTTCGGCCACGGTACCTTTCTTCACCGCCTTCTTCGCATCCCAGAGATCGGAGGTGCCGCGGTAAGTGGCTATGGATAAAAAGAACAGGGCCCCGAGCAGCAGGTATTTCGGCGCCCAGTTGCGGAAGGGAAAGAGCAGGAGGCCGCAAAGCGCATAGGGATAGAGGATATCGCCTGGCCAGAGGAGGACAAACGCGTTGATCAACCCGAAGATCAGGAGCCAGAGCAGGCGGCGGTAGTAGATATCGGCCGGCTCCAGTCCGGGCTTGGTCTTCTCCAGGCGCAGGAGCAGCAGGATCGTGCCGGCGCCGAACAGGATGGAGAAAAGGCCGCGCATCGAGCCTTCGGCGAAAAACATCATTCCCCACCAGGCCCAGTAGTTCGGCCCCGTGATGGGCTGGGAGAGGTTCATGGTATCGTAGTACTGGTAAGGCTGGCTCATGGCCATCGCGTTCATGATGAGGATGCCCAATAAGGCAAATCCCCGGAGCGCGTCGATAAAGCGGATGCGTTCCTGCTCCCGCAGCGGTGCTGCCGATGTACTGTTCATGATTGTTGGTTTTGACGTTTGGAACAGTTCTCCGGGGAGCGGAACTACCTACAAGGTAGGAAGATGATCTGATCACTCCTATCGCTATTTCGGATGGGTGCAAAAAAAGGAACGGCCACCGGCCGCTCCCTTATCATCGCAAAAAACAAAAAGCCATTCGTTTAGCCCAGCCCGTCGAACTTGTACACGTCATCGATCGGGGTTCCGGCGCGCATTTCGAACACCGGCTTGATGAGTCCATCAGCCAGGCCATAGACCCAGCCGTGGAGGTCGGGGCGCTGCTCGCGTTCCCAGCAACGCTGGATAATGGTGGATTTCGCCAGGTTCTGCACCTGCTCGATCACGTTCAGCTCCACCAGGCGGTCGGCGCGGCTGCTTTCATCTTCGATGGCGGCAAGCTCGTCGCGGTGGTGGCGGATCACGTCCTTGATATTCCGCAGCCACATATTAAGCACGGGCTTGAAATCCACCGGCGTCATCGCCGCCTTCACACCGCCGCAGCCATAATGGCCGCAAACGATCACGTGCTTCACGCGGAGGTGGGTGACCGCATAATCCAGTACGGCCAGGAGGTTGACATCGGTGTTCACCACCAGGTTGGCCACGTTGCGGTGCACGAAGATCTCGCCGGGCTGGGTGCCGGTGATCTCATTGGCCGGCACCCGGCTGTCGCTGCAGCCGATCCAGAGGAATTCAGGTGTTTGAAGATCGCGGAGCCGGTCGAAGAATTGCGGGTCGTCCGTAACTTTTTCCTTCGCCCAGGCTTTGTTTTCCAGCAGGAGTTTCTCGTATGAATGCATAGAATGGTAATTACAGTATGATAAAATTATCGTTCTTCTAAATTTCCGCTGTCGCTCTTTCCTTGTCGGCCGCCTGTACCGAGAACCCGTTCCCGTTGTTCGGCATCAGGCTAAAGCCCTGCCGCTGTTGGTTGTACTTCAATTCCACCGTGATATTCTTTAACGGCGCATGCTTCAGGAAATCTTCGATCACTTCCACCACATCCCGGTCGATGAAGTCGGCGCGCGATGCATCGATGATCACCGAAGCATCCTGCGGCACCCGCTCCAGCTGGTTCTTGATGATCGGCTTGTTCAGGAAAGATACATCCTTACGCAGGCGGAAGAGGTATCGATTCTGATCGTGAACGATATAGACCGAGGTCTTGAAATTGCTCCGGACCACAAAGAAAATGCCCACGGCAATGCCGATGACCACACCGATCAGCAGGTCGGTCAGCAGGATGGCCACGATCGTGATCACAAAGGGCAGGAACTGGTCCCAACCCTTCTTATAATACATTTTGAAGAGCGAAGGCTTGGCCAGTTTGTAGCCGGTGAAGATCAGCACCGCGGCAAGCGCCGATTTCGGGATGAGGTTCAGCAGCGCGGGGATGAAGGCCACACAAACCAGCAGCAGCGCGCCATGAAGGATCGTCGACAGGCGCGATTGCGCACCGGCATTCACGTTCGCCGACGAGCGCACGATCACCGAGGTGACCGGCAGTCCGCCAATAAGTCCCGAGAGCAGGTTACCCACACCTTGCGCTTTCAGTTCCCGCTCCTTGTTGGTCACCCGCTGGTAGGGGTCGAGGTCATCTACCGCTTCGATGCTCAGTAGTGTTTCCAGGGAAGCCACCAGGGCCAGCGTGAGGCCGGTGATCCAGACCTGTGAATTAGCGAACTGCGAGAAGTCCGGATGCGTGAAGAAGGAAAAGAATTCATTGGTCGACTGCGCGATGGGAATGCTCACCATATGCTTGGCATCGATGGCATAGGCCGAGCCCGTGGATTTAAAGTATTCATTGATGGCGATCCCGATCGCGACCACGATCAGCGGTGCGGGGATGATGCGGATAAAGCCCTTTTTATTGGACGTGAATTTCTCCCAGGCAAACTGGAAGGCCAGTCCGAGCACGCCGATGATCACGGCCGCCGGCGTGATGTACCGGAACGCATTGCCGATCGCCGAGAAGGTGTTCTCCTTATTGGGCTGAACGAAGGATTCGTCGCCTTCAAAATCGGCATCATAGCCAATGAGGTGAGGAAATTGCTTGAGAATGAGGATGAGGCCGATGGCGGCCAGCATGCCTTTAATTACCGAGTTGGGCACATAGTCGCCCACGACGCCGGCTTTCAGAAAGCCGAAAAGGACCTGCAGGGCGCCGCAGATCATTACCGAGAGCAGGAAGGTTTCGAAGGTGCCCATGTTGAGGATGGCGGCACCCACGATGGCAGTGAGTCCGGCCGCAGGACCGCTCACGCTTAGGTTGGAGCCGCTGAGCGAGCCTACAACGATGCCGCCGATAATACCGGCGATAAGCCCACTGAAGGGATCCGCATTGGAGGCGAGGGCCACGCCCAGGCAAAGCGGCAGAGCAACGAGAAAGACGACGATTGACGACGGGATGTCCGATCCCAGTGTTTTAAGGGAGAAAGAGGGCTGTTTCATTTGCGATGTTTTGCGTGAATGCGAAGGGTTTGGCCGATGGTACGGCCAGGGTATGAGAGGGCGACAGGAACAGGTTCACAGGCGATCGTTCCCGGCCCGGCGGGAAGCGGCTGCACGTGCGCGCACGGGTAGCCGGATCGATAGCAAGCATGGCAAATTGGTCCTATGTTATGTGGGAAAACGTCAGTGCCTGTTCGAAAGATCAGGCTTCCGGAGGCGGGGAAAGGAGTTCGGGATGGAACGCAAAGTATAGATCGGCCGGATGACACTTGTAGTACTTCGTCAGTGTGGCGACGGGATGTACTACCTGGTGTAATTCATGAAGATATTCGGAGATGTTGGATACGCCGGATTCGCTTTTTTCTTCCGTGGTGTTGGAAAAAGGACTGGGATCATCTTCCTGCAGCGCTTTGGATTTGGGATCCACCTTCGCCAGTTCGGCTTTCAGGTGCTGCTGCGTCTGGTAAACAAAAGGTGTGCTCACAGAAAGCCAGAGCAGGGTGAAGATCATTACGATCGACACCAGTCCGTTCCAGGCATTATGTTGGTTTTGTTTCCGCACCGGGGCAAAATTAAAACAATTGCGTTGCCATCCGGAGTCGCGGTGTTAAAACTTTTTACATTCTTCAAAATCAACGTTTCCTGAGCAAGGTCAACCGGCGTTCAATGATAATAAAAGCCAACTTGATGTAAATTCATGGCTCAAATTACTGACCCTCATGTCCTATCCTTATCAGATTACTTCGCTGGAAGCCTATCATGAAGCCTATCGGAAAAGCGTCGACGAGCCCGAAGCCTTCTGGGCAGACGTGGCCTCCAGTTTTCAATGGCGCCGGAAATGGGATTCGGTTCTCCAATGGAATTTCGAGCAGCCCGACGTGAAGTGGTTTGCAGGCGGCAAACTGAATATTACCGAGAACTGTATCGACCGCCATCTTCCCACCATGGGCGACAAGCCGGCCTTTATCTGGGAGCCCAACAATCCTGAGGACCGCGTGCGCGTGGTGACCTACAACCGGCTCCACAAGCGGGTTTGCCAGGTGGCGCAGATGCTGCGCAACAACGGGGTGAAGAAAGGCGACCGTGTATGTATCTATATGGGCATGGTGCCTGAGCTGGTTTATGCCGTGCTGGGCTGCGCCCGCATCGGCGCGATCCATTCGGTGATCTTCGGCGGCTTCTCGGCACAGAGCATCGCCGACCGCCTCTTCGATGCCAATGCCGAATTCATCATCACCGCCGATGGCGCTTATCGCGGCGACAAGGTCATCCCGCTGAAGAACGTGATCGACGATGCCCTCATCGGTAACCGCACGGTCAAGAAGGTGATCGTGTACACGCGTACCCGTACCCCGGTTTCCATGATCAAGGGCCGCGACATCTGGTGGGAGGATGAAATGGAGTATGCCGAAAGCCAGGTGGAACGTGAGGGCGTGGTCTCCTTCCCGGCCGAAGAAACGGATGCCGAAGACCCGCTCTTCATACTTTATACCTCCGGATCCACCGGCAAGCCTAAGGGCGTGGTGCACTCCGTGGCCGGCTACATGGTCTGGACGGCTTACACGTTCGTGAACGTGTTCCAGTACAAGCCCGGCGCGGTGCATTTCTGTACGGCCGATATCGGCTGGATCACGGGACACAGCTATATCATCTACGGACCGCTCGCAGCGGGCGCTACGTCGGTGATGTTCGAAGGCGTGCCCACCTGGCCCGACGCCGGACGGATGTGGGACATCGTCGACAAGCACAAGGTGAATATACTGTACACCGCGCCTACGGCCATCCGCTCGCTCATGGGTTTTGGACTGAAGCCGCTCGAAGACAAGGACCTGTCTTCCCTGAAAGTGCTCGGCACGGTGGGAGAGCCCATCAATGAAGAAGCCTGGAACTGGTACGATGAGCATATCGGCAAGGGCAAATGCCCGATCGTGGATACCTGGTGGCAGACCGAAACCGGCGGCACGCTCATCTCCAACCTGGCGGGCGTCACGCCGGCAAAAGCCACATACGCCACCCTGCCCATGCCCGGTGTGCAGCCGGTGCTGGTTGATGAGAACGGAAAAGAGATCGAAGGCAACCCGGCCTCGGGCAACCTCTGCATCAAAGCGCCCTGGCCATCGATCATCCGAACCACCTATGGCGACCACGAGCGTTGCCGGCAGACTTATTTCTCCGCCTACCCCGGCCATTACTTCACCGGCGACGGCGCCCTGCGCGACGAACAGGGCTTTTACCGGATCACGGGCCGCGTGGATGATGTGCTCAATGTGAGCGGTCACCGCATCGGTACTGCCGAAGTGGAGAATGCCCTCAACATGCACTCGGGCGTCGTAGAGAGCGCGGTAGTAGGCTACCCGCACGATATCAAGGGGCAGGGCATCTATGCCTATGTGATCGCTTCGGAAATGCACGGCTCGGAAGAAGACATGCGGAAGAACATCCTGCAGACCGTGTCGCGGATCATCGGTCCCATTGCCAAGCCCGACAAGATCCAGTTCGTTACCGGTCTGCCCAAGACCCGCTCCGGCAAGATCATGCGCCGCATCCTGCGCAAGATCGCCGAAGGCGAAACGGGCAATCTCGGCGACACCTCGACCCTCCTCGATCCCACTGTTGTCGAATCGATCGCATCGGGAAAGCTTTGAGAGCGTGACCATTGACACTTGTTCACCGAAGCAGCCGCTTCCGCTTCCGTTGGACGTCATTGCGAGCGCAGCAAGAGAAGGAACACAGATATAACGGATTGAACAGATTTACACGGATTTTTTTTGCGAGCGTCCTTGCACACGTCATTGCGAGCGACATCCTGAGCTTGTCGAAGGAACCGCAAAGACTTTTGTACCGGTCGCTTAAAGAAGTAGCGGCTTTCGGGGAGGTTGGCCATACATTCTGTTCATCCCCCTGAGCGCGGAGGGACGCAAAGAGGTTCCCGCCTGGGCGGGAAGTAGTGCATCCTGCTTATCGAAGGAGAAGTGTGCCTCTCGCTTGGAGGTACTTGTATTCCGTGGGCGCCAGCGCCCACCTTCGCGGCCTTAGCGTTGGAGGGACAAGCAGAGAAACTGGCTGCCCCTTAACTGCAAGACTCGAGCACAAAGGCGACCCAAACAAAATCCTTTGCGTTCCGCTCTCTACGCCCTTGTGACAACAACCTGTCGCACCCCGCCAACAGCTCCGGATCAAAGAAATATCATCCGTGCAAATCCATTATATCCGTTAAATCCGTGTTCTTGGTTCGCTCCGCCCGTGCAATGACGTCCCGCAAGGATAGCTGAAGCCGCTGAAGGCGTGCATAGTCAATCGTGGTCTGTCGTCGGTCAACGGTCAACCCTCCTGCCCCCTTGCATCTAACCGTCCGAACCTCTACCTTCGCCGCCTTACCATGCCCGGGAAACCAAAACCTAACTGGCGACGATTGCTTCGATGGACACTATGGGTGTTCCTCGTTCAGTTGGTATTGGCCAATGTTTCCGCGGCCTTCTATGCCTATCGCTTCACGCATTTTGAAGACGGCCCGGCCCCTGCCTATTCCCCTCCGAATATTTTCGAGAAGACCTGGCGCCTGTTCTCGGGCCCCCGCTTCTATCGCAACCCGGTGGAGGACCTGCCGCCTTTTCCGGTTGAACATATCACGCTCAAAACAGCCTCGGGCCTTGCCATCAGGGGCTGGTTCTCGGCGGCCGATTCCGGCAAGCCCTGCATCCTGATGTTCCACGGCGTCACGGCAAACAAGAGCTACCTCCTCACCGAAGCCGCTGCTTTTCACTCCTGGGGCTATCCCGTAATTCTCGTCGATTTCCGGGCACACGGGCAGAGCGACGGAAGCGCCATCTCTTTCGGGGTGGATGAAACCGAAGAAGTGTCGTTGGCCACCGCGTTCGCACAAAATAAAGGGATGAAGAAAACCGTACTCTACGGCACCTCCCTGGGCGCCGTGGTGGCCCTGCGCGCTACTGGGCTCAATGTGGTTCATCCCGATGGCATCATCGCCGAAATGCCTTTCGGTTCCCTGCACCGGCACCTGCAGACCCGCGCCCGCACCGATGGCGGGATGCCTTCCGAGCCTTTCGGCAGCCTGGTCACCTTCTGGATGGGTGTGGAGCATGGCTACAATGGGTTTCAGCACAACGTGGCCCGCTATGCCGCCGGTATCCGGTGCCCGGTACTGCTGCAGAGCGGGGCGCTCGATCCCTACGTATCGCAGGAAGAGATGCAGCAGGTCTACGATGCTCTTCCCACCAGGAAAAAAACCTCGATCGTTTACGAGGCCAGCCACGAATCCCTCCTGAAGGTCAGTCCTGTTGCCTGGGAACGGGAGGTGCGCGCCTTTCTGCAAAGCATACAATAGAAGAAGCCGGCATTGCCGGCTTCTTCTATCACTCATCTCCGCCAGGAGCAGCAAAAACTTATTTTCGGATGGTCACGGATGTACCTACCGGCACATAACTGTACAGGTCGAGCACATCTTCATTTTTGAGGGAGACACAACCATTCGTCCAGTTGTTGTACCGGTCGATCACGAAGTCTTCGTGCGGCCAGGTGCCGTGAATGCCCACGCCGCCGCCGGGGGTAGCAGAGGAAGGGATCTCGCCGCGTTGCTTGCGGGCTTTGAATTTGGCCAGGCTCTCGGAAGTGGGATAGTTCAGGCCCATATACCGCGCCCATTTTTCATGCACGCGCTTGTTGGCGATGGTGAAGGTTCCTTCGGGCGTCAGGCGGTCGCCCTCCATGCGCTTGTCTTCCAGCGAGGAGTTGCCGAAGACCACGGGGTAGGTGGCGAACCATCCTTTAGAATCGTATACGTACAGCTGGTATTCCGATTTGTCCACAACGATCCGTACAGCGCCTACCGGCTTGGAAAGGTCGTTCACGCGCTTCGACTTATTCGATTTTACGGAGGCAATGGAAATGGTGTGTCTGTTTTCGGTGGCCGGCTGCTTCATCAGCACAGAACCTCCGAGAAGAAAGCAGGATGCGATCACGGCGGTTTTCATACAATTCAGGTGTTTAGCAGGGGTTGTTAGCGGTTAACGCATTGATTTTGGATTTAGTATCGGTCATCTGCCAATAAAAATAAAAAACCCGCTTCATATAGAAAACGGGTTTTTGATATAAGATCGCAAGTAGGTTTACCAATGACTGAGTCGGAGACCTACGGTGTACGGTGTCTGGTCCAGACCTTTATCCCACATGCTCTTCATGGCATAGGAGCCATAGAGGCGCACCGGTCCAAGGCTGAGCTCGCCGATGTAGGAGAGCTTCCATTTGCGCAGGTCGAAGTTGTCGTGCGTCTTGTCTTTGTTGTCGCCGATCTTCACTTTCTGGCGGGCGCTGTAAAGATAACCGGCGCTCACACCTGCCGAGAGTCCGAAGCCCTTGCTGCGGTTGGGCGTAAAGTTGAAGTTGAGCATCATGGGCACCGTGATGTAATCGGCAGCCAGCTTGTTCTTCTTCGCCGAAGCCCAGGCCGGGTCCTTGGTGATGATAGTGGGGTTCTCGGTCAGGCGCACCGTCTCGTCGTCGAAGCGGTAGTTGTTCAGCTCCACGCCCAGTCCGTATTTAAGGTTCACCACATGCTTCACCAGGTTGAGGCGCTGCATGAAGAGCCACACGTTCACGTTCACGGATTTGCCGGTACGCAGCTCCAGATCATCTTTTCCGGTGAAGCCGGGCGCGAAAGCCTGGGCAGCGGGACTGGCGTAGTTGGTCTTGTCGTTCAGGTTGGCGAAGCCTACATCCACGATCCACCAGTTGGTGCTCAGGTTGGATTTCTTCTTCCGCGAAGAGGAGGTGGTATTGATCTCCACGTTCCGGTCGGTCTTGCCGGTTTTGTCGGTCCTCCGGATGATCACCATGCCGCCAACGCGGATCGTGTCTACTTTTTCTTCGGCTTTTTTCGTTTGGGTCGAGTCCTGGGCGGAAACGGCCAGGGCTCCGCTGATTGCAAGAATTGCAAGTAAAAATTTCTTCATAAAATCGGTTTGTGAAAATGATTTAATCCAGCTTCACCGCCAGTGCTCCGATCAGGAGCTTGCCATCTTCATCGGTTGGGTCGATGCCGGTACGCTTTTCGAAGATCGTGGTGGCTTTGCGCAGGAAGCCTTTCACTTTGCCCTTGGCGTTACCGTTCTTGGTGGCTGCAGTTGCAACCGGCGTGTTGCTATCCGTAGTACGTGCAGTGAGTAAATTAGTTACAGAAGAATTGTTAAGAACCGGCTGCACCATTGCGGTGCCCGCTCCGTTCACCGAGCCTTCAACCATGCGTCCGGCCTCGATGGTGCGGATCTGCTCACCCAGGGATGCGGTAGCGACCGTGGGGTCAACCAATGGAATGGGGTCGGCTTGGGCAGTGAGGGTGCCCTGCTCGCGCACCTCGTTGGCAGGTACAGCGCGCTGCGTTTCTGTTTTCCGGTTATCCTTTTTCAATTCGGGAGTGGCGCTGGCGCTGGCCAGTGCAGGCTGTTCGGCCTGGATCGTAGCCGGGGGCAGCTGCGCCGGCTGTTGCTGCGCGTTCACCGTGGCCATGCTTCCACCGTTGCCCGTGGCCGGCGTTTCGTTGCGGCTGATCCAGAACAGGCCCATGCTGCCGATCAGCAATACGGCCGCTGCGGCGCGCATCCAGGGCCGGAAGAAGACCACGCGCTCGGTGCGGCGATAGAGTTCTTCCTTATTGGGATAGGGGATCGTTTCTTTTGCATCGAGCTTGGCGCGCAGCAAAACCGCATGCTGGCGGGCAACTTCTAGATCGCTTTCGATCTGGCTGGCCACCACTGCAGCTTCTGCCTGCGGTAGCTCGTTGTCGACAAAGAGGATCAGCTCTTCACCAACCGCGCCCAGTTTCATCTGGTCGGCCATGAGGAAGGATTTGTCGAAGCCCAGGTCTTCGGTCATCGGGAGCTTGGTGCCCATCAGGAGGTCCAGCTCTGCACGCAGGTCGGGATGCGCTTCGAGGAAGCGCTCCACGTCGGCGGTTGCTTCGGCCGAGAGTTCGCCATCCATGTAGAGGATGAAGTATTCCTCATAGTTGCCGAGGTGGATCGTATCGTTATGCTTAGATGACATTTTCAACTTTTACGATGTACTCCTTTAATTGAAGCCGGGCGCGGTGGAGGTAAACCTTTACCTGGCTTTCGCTGAGGTTCATGATCTTGCCGATCTCGTCGTAGCTGTAGCCTTCGTAGTCTTTCAGCATCACCAGCGAGCGCTGGGTTTCCGAAAGGCGGGCGAGGGCTTCCTGCAGGATGGCCCGGGTGTTGTTGTGCTCGCGGTTGTACACCCGGGTGTCGTCGCGGAACTCTTCCTTGAGGTAAACGCGCTTCACCTTGCGGAGGTGATCGATCATGCCGTTGTAGGCGACGGTAAACAGGTAGGACTTGCTCTTGGCGGCGTCTACCTGGTCACGGTTGCGCCACAGCTTTTCGAACGCGGTCTGCACCACGTCGCGGGCGTCCTCCTCGTGCCGGAGGTTCTTGACGATGAACCGGTACACGTTGTCGGCGTACTCGTTCACACATTCATTGTATTCTTTTTCAGTCATAAACAGCGGTAACTGAGGTAAGGTATAGCTGTTATACGCAGCCGGGGAAGATAAGTTACAGCGAAGGAAAGATTTTTTTCGGGGACCTGCTAGGTTGGGGTGAACCTGCTAGGTTAGGGTAAACCTGCTAGGTTAGGGTGAACCCGTCCCGAACGTTCATTCGGGAAAGCTAAGTCGTTGACGATCAGCGAAAAAAGAAAGCGGAGACGAACTGGCGGGAGGCAGATTCGAGAATGAGCTCGTTGGAAGGCTGTACCTTCTGGCAGCAATCGGCAGCCGATCCGGCCGCAGTGCTGGCCTTAGCATAGGCAAGATAGGAAAGGGTGATGAGGCCGCCGGTCAGGGCAAGGCTCAGGAGAAGCCATCGGTAAGAAAAGCGCTGAAACATGGCGTTGGTTTTGGGATGAGACGAAGGTAGACCGCCGTATGTTACAGGTTCGTGAAAAAAGATGGCAGATTATTTTGATTGGAAAGATTTAGCAAACGGATCACGGATGAGCCGGATGAACGGATGTCACAGATAAATGGTCAATATCTCACGTCTCACCTCTCACGTCTCACATCCTATATTTGCCTCTCAATTGCCTGCCATGAATCAAAAATTCGTAGAGCGTCTCCGAGCGGAGATCGATGAGATCAAGACTTCCGGCCTGTATAAATCCGAGCGCGTGATCACCTCGCCCCAGGGCGCCGAGATCACCGTGAACGGCAAAAAAGTGCTGAACTTCTGTGCCAACAACTACCTCGGCCTTTCCTCCCACCCGAAGACGATCGAAGCTGCACACCGATATATCGACTCCCATGGCTATGGCATGAGCTCTGTGCGCTTCATCTGCGGTACCCAGGATATCCATAAAGAACTCGAACAGAAACTGGCCACCTTCCTCGGCACCGAGGACACGATCCTCTACGTAGCTGCTTTCGATGCCAACGGCGGTGTTTTCGAGCCCCTGTTCAACGAGCAGGATGCTATTATCTCCGACGCGCTCAACCATGCTTCGATCATCGATGGCGTTCGCCTCTGCAAGGCCCAGCGCTACCGCTACGAGCACAACAATATGGATGACCTCGAGGCGAAGCTGAAAGAGTCGGCCCACCTGCGCAGCCGCGTGATCGTCACCGACGGCGTCTTCTCCATGGACGGCACCATTGCCCAGCTCGACCGCATCTGCGACCTGGCCGATCAGTACGACGCCATTGTAATGGTTGACGAAAGCCA
>CBHWDR010000042.1:0-11920 GCA_966112575.1 uncultured Chitinophagales bacterium | reverse complement strand
AAGGCCGCCGCAACGACATCTGGAACGTGCTGCCGGACTATGATGTTTTTGTTTCTCCATCGACCGTGGAAGGTTTCGGGATCGCCGTGGCCGAAGCCATGAGCATCGGCCTGCCGGTAGTGATCTCCGATATTCCCGTATACCGCGAGATCGGATCTGATAGAGCAATTTACCTCGACAACCAGCAGCCCGAAAGCCTGGTGGCCACGTTGCGCGGCATCATCGCCGGCCAGATCGGCCTGGGCCAGATCAGCGCGGGCAATAAAGAATACGCCCGGCAGCATTTTACCAAACAGGGTTATCTTACCAAGCTTCGCGCCATTTACAAAAACGCCTGGAACGCATGACGACTTCCGCTATCATCACCGCTTATAACCTCGAAAAATATATCCGCCAGGCGATCGATTCGGTTCTGGCACAAACCCGGCTGCCGGACGAGATCATTGTAGTGGACGACTGTTCCACCGACCGTACGGCCGAGATCATCCAATCGTACGGCGACCGCGTCAGCTACCTCCGGCTGCCCCAGAATTCCGGCGGCTTGTCGGCCACATTTTACGGACTGCGGCATGCAAAAGGAGACATTCTTTTTTTCCTCGATGGCGATGACCTGTGGATGCCGGAGAAGATCGAAAGCCAGCTGCCCCTCTTCACAGCCTACCCGGATATGGCTATCGTTTCGCACGACTACATCCGCGTCAACGCCAATCGTGAGCCAATGGAGGGAATGGACGAGACCCAACGCAACATTGATCGCATCTTAAAGACCTGTTCCACCGTTGAAGCGCAAAGCGAGGCGTACAAGGACTCCATCCTCGGTAAGAAAGGCTATTGGGGCGGCAGTGCCTATGCCCTGCGCAAACGGTTCGTGCCGGTAGAGAAATTTGAAGCCTGGCGCAGCTCTTTTCCCTATATCCGGAATACTTATCTCGATATGGTACTCCCCACCTTCATGCTCGTGGAAGATCCAACGATGATGGTGGGTTATGCAGACCGCAAGCTGTTCGAATACCGCATCCACGGCAGCAACACCTCGGGCAATACTTTGCCAAGCGTGGAAGCGGCGCGCAAGGCGGTGCGCATGATCTATGGCACCACGTTGGCCACGTACGGCATGTTGAGCGAACAGCCCGTTTATGCCAGCTATGCCGGCAAGCAGCGTCTTCACGTGGTGGAATGTGAATATTACGACCACCTTTACGATAATAAGAAATGGACGGCCGTGAAAGAATTCGGCTTCCTCTCGCGAAAACTCTGGCCGGCAAAGCGGATATTTAAGGAGCTGCAACGGCTGACCATCAGCGTTGTACTCGGGCCGCAAGTGTTTGTCAAACTAAAGAATAAACTGGTCAAGTCATGAAAAAGCAACTAGCGGAATATCTGAAGCTGATCTCTTCCCTGGGCCCCGGTGCGGGACTCCGCGTAGGGCTGACCAAGAGCCGTGCGAAGGGATTGTTTTCGGTGCAGCTGCCCGGACTCGCAGGTCCGACCTGGGTGCGTAAGGACCAGTCGGACTGGATGGCGTTCAAGCAGGTATTTATCTGGAAGGAATACGAATATCCCATCGGTTTCGAGCCGGCGACCATCCTGGACGCAGGCGCGAACGTGGGCTATGGTGCGCTCTGGTTTGCCCGCAAGTTTCCAAAGGCGCAGATCGTTTCGCTGGAGCCCGAAAGCAATAATTTTGGGATGCTTCAAAAAAATACGGAAGCCTATCCCCGGATCCGACCCGTGAAGGCGGGACTCTGGAATCGTAGCTGTTACCTCCGGATCATTCCCACCGAGTGGGGAAGTTGGGGCTTCCGCACAGAGGAAGTGGAAACTGAAACCTCGGATTCGATCCGTGCCCTCAGCGTGCAGGATATCATGAAGGAGCAGGGCTGGAACACCATCGACCTGTTGAAGATGGACATTGAAGGCGCCGAGCGTTTTGTTTTCGATGACCGCGTGCATGAGTGGCTGCCCCGGGTGCGGATGATGTTCCTGGAGCTGCATGATAACGTGGATACGAATTGTTCCAAGCGCGTATTCAAAGCCCTGTTGGACCATGACTTCCGGGTCGATGTGTCGGGGGAGAACCTGGTGCTGGTCAACAATCAACTGGAGCCGCGGAAAAAATAGCCATATGTTGCGTTCCATTAATACGGTACTGGTATTGGCGCCCCACACCGACGACGGTGAACTGGGCGCAGGCGGTACCATCTCCCGGCTTATCGAGGGCGGGAGCAGCGTTTATTATGCCGCCTTCTCCACTGCTGCCGAGTCGGTGCCCGAAGGTCTGCCCCGCGATATCCTCAAGACAGAGGTGCGGGCGGCAACGAAGAAGCTGGGCATACCGGAAGAGCAACTGATCATTTTTGATTACCCGGTGCGCAAGCTCAACTACGCAAGGCAGGAGATCCTCGAAAGCCTGATCCGGCTGAAGAAAGACATCGATCCCGACCTGGTGCTGCTGCCCAGTCCCAATGATATCCACCAGGACCATACGACCATCGCCGCCGAAGGCATCCGCGCATTCAAGACAAAGAAGATCCTCGGGTATGAACTGATCTGGAACAATCTTGTTTTCCAGACCCAGTGTTTCATCCAACTCGAAGAGGCGCATATCCGGAGGAAGATCGAAGCCCTGGCGGAATACAGCTCCCAGGCACACCGCGATTACATGAGTGCCGATTTTATCCGGTCCCTTGCCCGGGCCAGGGGTGTGCAGGTCGGGCATACGTATGCCGAAGCTTTTGAAGTGATCCGCTGGGTTTTATGAGCGCTCCAAAGAAAATATTGATGACCGGTGGCGGCGCGCCGGGAGCAGCCGGTATCATCCGACTGATCCGCGCGGCCGGCAATTATCATATCACGGCGGCCGATGTGCGGGCCGATGTGGTGGGTCGTTGCCTGGCAGATGATTTTGTACAGTTGCCCCCTGCTGCCGATCCCGGTTTTGCAGACCAGCTCTACGAGCAGTGCCGGCAACGGCAGATCGATTTCGTGTTGCCCCTGGTTACCCGGGAGCTCGGGCCGCTGGAACGGAGCAGGACCCTGTTCGAGCGCGAAGGCATCACCCTCCTGCTGATCAGCGGCGTGCTCGATACCGCGAATAACAAAGGGAAATTGTACCGGTTTTTTTCCGGCGAGGCCTTTATACCGTCGTTTTACATTTGTCGTACGGTCAATGAACTCAGTTCCGCCGTGCAGCAGCTGGGCTACCCCGGGCGCGCTGTCTGCTTCAAGCCCTGCGTGGCCAATGGCAGTCGTGGCTTCCGGATCCTCGATGAACGAAAAGACCGATTCACCGCCTTCTTTTCGGAGAAGCCCGACCAGACCTACACCACACTGGATGAAGTGCGCGCGATCTTCGGCCACCACGAGCTGCCGGAACTGCTGGTGACGCCGTTTTTTGAAGGAGTGGAGTATTCCGTTGACGCGGTGGCCATCGAGGGTCGAATGGTTGTGGCCCTCCCGCGACGCCGGCTGAAAATGACGGCCGGCATATCGGTGGAGGGTATTTTTGAGCAGGTAGAGCCGCTGATCTCCTATACCCGGCAAATCGTCGAGCGGTTTCAATTGCATGGCAATATCGGGCTTCAGTTTCGTGCCGATGGACAAGGGAAGTTTTTCCTGCTCGAGATCAACCCACGGGTACAGGGCGGGCTGGTCACGGCATTGGGCGCGGGTGTCAACCCGGTAGGGATGCTGCTGCAATACCATACGGAAGGCCGGGTGGATTTTGACCCGGCACAGGTGAAGTGGGGCACGAAGTTCATTCGCTACTGGACGGAGGTCTGGTACGAATGAAATGGATCATCTGTTCGATCCGGTAAAAATGGGAGGGACCCATTTTCGAATTCTCTCATTCTCTAATTAGCATACCATGTGTGGAATCATAGGATTTATTGACTTTCGGAAAACCACGGGCGAAGCAGAGCTGCGCCGCATGTCGGCCTGCCTCGAGCACCGCGGGCCGGACGGCGAAGGCGTTTGGGTGCACCAGACGCCCGAGGCACCGATCGCGCTCGGCCATCGCCGCCTGTCGATCATCGACCTGAGTACCGCGGCCAACCAGCCCATGCATTTCGACGGACTGCACATCATCTTCAACGGCGAGGTCTATAATTACAACGAGATCCGGGAGGCGCTGATCGCCAAAGGCCACCAGTTCTCCACGCATTCGGATACCGAAGTGATCCTGCACTCCTGGCGCGAATGGGGCGCCGAAGCGATCCATCAGTGGCATGGCATGTTTGCCATTGTTCTTTACGATGAACGCACCGAAGAGCTGGTCTTCATCCGCGACCGCGCCGGCGTGAAGCCCTGCTTTTATTCCCTGCAGGACGATGTATTTCTTTTTGGATCGGAATTGAAGTCCTTCGTACAGCACCCCCGGTTCCGCAAGGCCATCAGCCGCGATGCCGTGGCCAGTTACCTCCAGTACGGTTATGTCTCGCATCCGCATTGCATCTACCAGGAAACCTGGAAGCTTCAGCCCGGGCATTACCTGCGCCTCAACCTGAAAACCCGCGAACAGAAGATCGTGCGTTACTGGAACGTGTATGATCATTACAATAAGCCCAAACTCGATATTTCGCTTCCGGAAGCGATCACGCAAACCGAGTCGATCCTGCAAAAGGCTTTTCAGTACCGTATGGTGGCCGACGTGCCCGTGGGTGTCTTCCTTAGCGGTGGATACGATTCTTCCTGCGTTACGGCGCTCCTGCAAAAAGACAGCACGGAGAAGATCCGCACCTTCACCATCGGCATGACCGATGAGCAGCTTGATGAAGCGCCTTTCGCCAAGCAGATCGCGCAGCACCTGGGCACGGATCACACCGAATATTACTGTACGGCGAAAGAGGCCCTGGACATCATTCCCCAGCTGCCGTTCTTCTACGATGAGCCCTTCGCCGATTCCAGCGCCATCCCTACCATTCTCGTCAGCCGTATGGCACGGAAAGAGGTGACCGTGGCGCTCTCGGCCGACGCAGGCGACGAGATCTTCGCCGGGTACAACCGCTACGATTATATCGCTCGTTACGGCAAGAAATTATCCTCCATTCCTTCGCCAGTGCGAAAGATGGCAGCGGCCGTCATGGGTACGATCTCTTCCGAACAGATCCCGGTACTTCGCAACAAGCCCAATTTCCATTCGCGATACGATAAGCTGAAGAACCTGCTGAAAGATCCGTCCACGGAAGAACTGCTTCGCAATCTCAGCCAGGTGTTCACCGGCGCGGAGATCGGCCGCATGTTTGCGCAACCCGTTCATGAACTGCCGACGGCCCACCGGAGTACGGAGCTGGTCAATGGCGATGATGCCCTCAGCTATATGATGGCCGTGGATTACCAGACCTACATGGTGGACGACATCCTTCAGAAGGTGGACCGTGCTACCATGTCGGCCAGCCTCGAAGGCCGCGAGCCCTTCCTCGACCAGGACGTGATCGAATGGGCCGCACAGCTGCCATCCAACTACAAATACCACGAAGGGCAGAAGAAATACATCCTTCGCCAGATCGTGCACAAATACATCCCCCGCGAGATCATGGAGCGCCCGAAAATGGGCTTTGGCATCCCGATCGGGAACTGGCTGGTAAATGAGCTGCGTCCGCTCGTGGAAGAACACCTGAGTGAGCAAGCACTCGCTGTTCATGGCCTGTTCAACGTTCCGGAAGTGCGGAAGGAAGTGACCCAGTTCTTCAACGGCCGCACGGAAAAACATTTAAAGATCTGGTACCTCCTGCAATTCCAGATGTGGTATAAAGAATGGATGAGCTGATGAAAAACATTTTGTACATCACCTACGACGGCCTGACCGATCCCTTGGGGCAGTCGCAGATCCTCCCCTACCTGAAGGGCCTCTCCCGGCTGGGCTACCGGTTCACGATATTGAGCTTCGAGAAGAAAGAACGATACGAAAAAGAGCGGGCGCTGATCGAACAGCTGACTTCCGAGTCGGGGATCAAATGGGTGCCCATGATGTTCACCTCTTCGCCGCCCCTGCTTTCCAAATTCTACGACGCGGTACAGATGCGGCGCAAGGCCTTCGCGCTTCAGAAGGAGACGGGCTTCGACATGGTGCATTGCCGCAGCTATATCGCGGCGGATGTGGGTCTGCGTATGAAGAAACGCTTCGGCACCCGGTTCTTCTTCGACATGCGGGGCTTCTGGGCGGATGAAAAGAAAGACGGCGGCTCCTGGAACCAGGCCAACCCCATCTTCCGGCGCGTTTACCGGTATTATAAGAATAAGGAGCAGGCTTACCTCCAGCACGCCGACTACGTGATCTCGCTCACCGAGGCAGGAAAGCGGGAGATGATGAAGTGGCCCTATATGCGTAAGGACCTTCCGCTCCAGGTGATCCCCTGCTGTGCCGATATGAATCACTTCAGCCTCACAAGCGCCGGCGAGAAAGCGGAAGCACGCAGGTTGCTCGCCCTTCCGCCGGAGAGCTTTGTCGTGAGTTACCTCGGGTCAGTGGGTACCTGGTATATGCTGGACGAAATGCTGCAGCTGTTCGCCGAGATCAAACGCAGCTATCCGAATGCCCGCTTTCTGTTTCTCACCCACACCGATCGCTCGGTTATCGAAAGCCGGGTGCAGCAAATGGGCCTGTCTGCGGACGATTTCCTGATCCGACAGGCCAGCCGCAAGGAAGTGCCCGTGCTCATGAAAGCATCCGACATCAATATTTCTTTTATCAAGGCGGTCTATTCGAAGATCTCTTCTTCGCCTACCAAGCTCGGCGAAGTGCTGTCCATGGGTATTCCTGTGATCGCCAACAGCGGCGTCGGTGACGTGCAGGAGATCATCGAAGCCACCCGGTCGGGCTTTGTACTCGACGGTTTTTCCCCGTCCGAGTTGCGGCAGGCGGTGGCGGCCATTCCTTCCCTGCTGCAGCGGGAGCCCCGCGCTATCCGCGAGGCTGCGGCCGCCGTGTACGACCTGGAGCAGGGGATCGCCAAATATGCAGCCGCCTACCAGAACGTATTCGCATGAGCCAGAAACGCATTCTTTTCGTTTGTCCTTATCCCGAGCAGGTGGCGCCAAGCCAGCGCCTGAAGTTCGAGCAGTATTATGACCATTTCCGTGCGGCTGGTTATGAAGTGGAAACCACCGCCTTCATCAGCCGCGATTTCTGGAAGATCATTTATCAGCCCGGGCATTTCGCAGGCAAGGCCTGGTACTCATTCACGGGCTATCTCCGCCGGTTTCGCGACCTCTTTCGGCTCCGGCGCTACGACGTTGTCTATATCCACCTTTGGGTAACGCCTTTCGGTCCGCCGGTTTTCGAATGGCTGTTCACCCGCATCGCCCGCCGGGTGATCTACGATATCGACGACCTGGTTTATCTCGGGAATGTCCAGAGCAAAGCGCATCCCCTGGTCACGATCATCAAGGGCCGGAAAAAGCCGCTGTTCCTGATGAAGGCGGCGGACCATGTGATCACCTGCACGCCTTACCTCGATCAGTTCGTCCGCAAGCTGAATGCACATACAACCGACATCTCCTCAACGATCAATACCGACCTCTATCGCCCGAAGACGAATTACCGCCCCCAAGGCAAATTCGTGATCGGCTGGAGCGGGAGCCATAGTACGTCCAAATACCTCCACCTGCTCGATGCGGTGTTTCGCGACCTGGCAAAGACGCACGCGTTCAAGCTGCTGGTGATGGGCGACCCGAACTTTCGTATCGAAGGCGTGGACGTTGAAGCCATTCCCTGGAAAGAGGAATACGAGGTCGCCACGATCGCCCGTTTCGACGCCGGCGTCTATCCCCTGCCGGATGAAGAGTGGGTGCTGGGGAAAAGCGGTTTGAAGGCCCTCCAGTATATGGCGCTCGGTGTGCCCACGGTAGCCACCGCGATCGGTACCATCTTCCGTATCATTCGCAATGGGGAGAACGGGTTCCTGGTAGCCAATGAGGAAGAATGGAAGCAGGCCCTGATCGCCCTGATGGCCGACCAGCAGCTGGCGCAGCGCATTGGCCAGGCAGGCGCGGTAACGGTGGAGCAGGAGTATTCCATCCACGCCAACAGCAAAGTATACCTCGATATCATTCGTTCCCTTCAATAGCACTCGTTCCGACACCAAACAAAGAAGGCATCCCCCGGGATGCCTTCTTTGTTTGCCGGCTTTCCGTCGCTTATCCGGCCGCCTGTTCGGCAACTGCTTTTCCTACCGGCCTCGATGCTTTGCTCCGCAGCCGGTCCAGGATATTTTTCGATCGCTTTTCCACCAGGAGGTATTGCAGGTAGGCAACGCCCAGGCAAAGAAAAATAGCGGGTATGAAGGCGAACGGGTTGAAGATATAGGGCATCGCCGTACCGGTGACGAGGAAATAGCCCGCCATATACAGGAAGATGGTGGGAAAATGCGTGATGTACAGTGTATAGCTGAAACGGCCAACGCCGATCAGCCAGTTGATGCGGGTGTTGTGGTGCAGCAGGTAGATGATGAGCGTGACGCTGAATACCGCGGCAACCAGTGCATTCAGTGTTTCCTGGTTCTTCAGACTGATGCCGATCATGCCAACGAACAGGATCAATGCAAAATGGAGGGCATAGCGGCTGGTGAAAAACTTCAGGCGCGCCTGGATCCGGTCGAAATGATGATACAGGAATGCGCCCAGCGCAAAGAAGAGGTTGAAGCGGAAGAAGCTCATGATGATACCATCGGGGAGGAGCTGCAGGCTGCTGTTCGCCACAGAGAAAAGGAAGAGAGCAAGGCTGCCAATATAATAGAGCCGCGTATTGCGGAAAACGAAGGGCGCGATCAGGTAAAAGATCACCTCCTGGGTCAGCGACCAGAATGGACGGAGGATGCCGTCGAGCTGGGGTAGATAGACCAGGTTCTTTGCGATGACGGCCCCGTCGAATAGCTGTCGGGAGTCGGCGAGGCGCTGGAAAGCCGGTGTGGCAAAGGTGCCATTGGTCATCTGGGGTACGATCCACTGCAGGAGGCCGATGGTGAGGGTAGCCCAGAGCAGGGCCAGCAGGTAAGGCGGGTAGAGGCGAACAAAGCGGCGCTTGTAAAACGCACCGGGGGCTTTCGAATTACGGAGGCTGTGGGCGATGGAAAAACCGGAAAGGACGAAGAACACGATCACGAATTCTGTGCTCAGCCTCGTCAGCATGTTCATGCCAAGGAGGAGATAATCGGTCCAGGCCAGCGTTTCGCGGGGATGAAGCTTCAGGTAATGTTCGCCGCCGATCCAGAGGAGCGCACGGGCATGTCCGATGCAGACATAAAGCGAGGCCAGTCCACGAAGGGACTCAAGAATGTCGAAGTCGATCTTTCTTTTCATGGATATGGCCGGCAAAATACTCGTTTTTACGAGAATTTGAAAGTGAAGAAGGGCTTGCTCGACGGCTTGTGATCGTAGTAGATCAGCATCAGCGCCATGGCATAGAATGGAAGGCAGGGAATGCGGTACCGCGAAAGCGCCCCGAAATTATAGGAGGAGATACCAACTGCGAAGGCGAAGACCACGGTAAAGACGAGGAAGAACTGGATATTCGGACTGCGCCCGATCGACCCGGCTGCTTTGCGCAACCCGATCACAAAAATGATCTTGAGGGTGAAAAACAGGAAGAGGAAGGCCTCCAGGGCGTTCAGGAAAACGATGGGCTTGCGCGCTTCCCAGAGGTAGGGACGAAACAGCGTCACGTTCACCGCTAGCGGGAACTTCGACAACATGCCCGTGATGCTGGGGTCGAACTCCCCGAGGTCGTAGGCCGAGCCTTCTTCCGCTGAGCTCTTGGAAATATACAGGAGGTATTCCCGCGTCGTGTTCGACGTGCCGGCCAGGTTTTCCAGCGAGTACTTGCCCAGTTCCTGCGAGAAACTGGATGCTACGGATGCGAAGCCCCCGAGGATGGCAGCATATACGCCGATCTTGAGCACGGCACGGATGGAGCTGTTGCGGATGTTCTCCGAATAGGTGTTCAGGATCCAGATCGCCAGGGCTGGGATGAATACCAGCACGATGTAAACCTTGACCACCAGGAGGACATAGAAGCAAAAGAGAATGATGAGGAGGTAGTTCAACCGGAACTTTCGGTTGATCAGCATCCGGAAGCTCGCCAGCGTAAGCCACCCGAGCGCGGCGATACAGATCGTGTCTTTAAAGATCCCCGAACCCCATACGAAGGTACTCGGGATGAAGAGGATGGCGAGGGCAAGGGGCCGGACCAGCTTCGGGTACTGGGCCGTGAAGGTCCGGAACATCGCCCAGTTGCCGGTAAAGGATACAGCTGCGAATAGTACCGATATGGGCAGGAAGGTATTGAAGGTGAGGGTGCCGAACAGGGCTGCGATCGCGGAAACCATGTAGGAGCTCGGGTCCACATACCAAAGCATCTGGTTGGTGTACTTGAAGTAGTTGATGTCGTAACCGTCGGGGATATGCAGGACGAGGTTGAGCCAGGTAAAGAAAGAATCATCCATGCTTTGGTTGATCACTTTGGCATGGTAGAAGAACGCGGATGTATCACCCCCGCCATAATAATACTGGTAAACGAGCCCGATGAAGATCGCACCGAAGATCTTGAGGGTGAAACCCCACAGGAAATACCGGCGCATCGGGTCGTTCTTACGATAATGCTTATTGGCGAAGCGGAAAGCGAAAAAATACACCAGCGCCAGGTAGAAGGGCAGGAGCACGAAGTCCAGCGACGTAATAAATTCTGTCCAGTAACTGGAGTTGATGTAGGGGTTCATAGAAGAGGCGTCGGTGAAACGCGTGCCGGGCTTGCGCGGCAGACAAATATAGGCAAAAGCCCGTGCTGCGTGCCTCCCCGCAATTCCACAGCATCCGTCACTCATCACTCCACACTCATCATCCGCTTACTCATCACGGATCACTCATCACTCATTACCTTCGCCGCATGCCACGCGTCCTTCGCATCCTCAACCGCCTTGCCGTGGGCGGCCCCGTGCTCAATGCCACCTACCTGACCCGCTACCTGGCGCCGGAGTACGAGACCCTGCTCGTGGTGGGCGAGAAGGAAGACCATGAAAAAAGCGCCGAATACCTGGCGCAGCAGCTCGGCATCAACTGGGTGACCATACCCGGGATGGGACGCTCCATCAACCCTGCTTCCGACTACTTCGCCTACCGCAAGCTGAAATCCCTGATCCGGAGCTACCGGCCCGATATCGTGCACACCCATGCCGCCAAACCCGGCGCCCTGGGCCGCCTCGCCGCTTCCGCAGCCGGCGTGCCGGTGATCCTGCATACCTTCCACGGGCATGTATTCCATTCCTATTTCTCCTCGGCCAAGAGCCGCTTCTTCATCCGGGCCGAGCGCTTCCTCGCCGGCAAGTCGGATGCCATCATCGCCATTTCCGAGCAGCAACGCAAGGAACTGGTCGAAGACTACCGCATCGCGCCCGCCGACAAGTTCCGCGTGGTGCCCCTGGGTTTCGACCTCGACCGTTTCCGCAACGGGCAGCCGGAGAAACGGAAGAAATTTCGCACCGTGTTCGGTGTGACCGACGATACGGTGGCCATCGGCATCATCGGGAGGCTGGTGCCGGTGAAGAACCACTACCTGTTTCTCAAGGCCCTCCGCCATGTGCTCTCCAATACCAACCGGAAGGTGAAAGCCTTCATCATTGGCGACGGCGAAACGCGGGCCGACCTGGAGCAGCTGGCCCGGGAGGTGCAGATCCCTTTCTCCACCGAGAAGGACGCAGAGCACGTGCACCCGCTTGTCTTCACCTCCTGGCGCAGCGATGTGGATGTGATCAACGCTGGCCTGGATATCGTTTGCCTCACCTCCTACAATGAAGGCACGCCAGTCAGCCTCATCGAGGCACAGGCGGCCAACAAGCCGATCGTGTCTACCAGAGTGGGCGGAATTTCCGATATTGTGGTGGAAGGCCAGACGGCGCTCCTGGCCGACGTGCCGGATGGCGACGGG
>CBHWDR010000041.1:0-11940 GCA_966112575.1 uncultured Chitinophagales bacterium | reverse complement strand
CATTGGGCGTGAGCTTGTAGACGGAGGAAAAAAACTTCTTCGTTTCGGTGGGCTCCTCGTATTTGCCGCTCAGGGTAAAGGAGATGCCCCCTTCCATTTTGATCGTCATCACCTTCAGCTGGCCGCAGAGCCATTTGTATTTTTTGGCTGCCTCATCGAAATCTTCGGTGCTGAGGATGCTGGCCTGCCAGCTGTAGACCGGCCGCTGGGATTTGTAGCGGATGATCGAGTTCGTTTCGGCCATCTTGAAATCGAGCAGGGAGCGGTATTCAACGGTCTGCGGGTTGTCGTCCACCACCTCACCTTTCAGGGTGGGGAAGCCATCGGGAAAGTCGGAAACTACTTTGGAGAGATTGGTGCGGAGGTCATTGTTGGTCACGGGAACACGGAGCTGGGCTTGGGCGGAGGCGGCAGTTATCAACAAGACAAGGCCCAGCAGTCGGAGGCGGCCGAATTTCATAAGTATGTGGATTTTTAACAGGTTATGGACGCCAAAATAGATAAAAGCTTCGTTATGTCAATAAAATTGCCTATTTTTCTTCACTCTTTATCCACAAAAACAATCCAAGATGAAAAACAAAGAAATTACTCACGCCCGACAGGAGGTTAAGATCTACCGGGAATATTACCGGCCCTCATTCAACATGTGGCGGTTTACGAAGTCGATTTTAGGGTTGCTGATCTTCGGGTCTTCAACAGTGCCGAATTCTTATTCAGCTACGAATAAACGCTTCAAGTAATCACGCATTAGGAACGATTGGCGAACTTCGCTGATCGGCCTCTAAGCAATATTGTACTCCTGGCTTAACGTCTTGATCCCCGGTCTTCGACCGGGGATCTTCTGTATCACGGATTATTGGGATGGTACGGATTTCACGGATGAATACAGAAGACACCGTCTGTGAAATCTTACGCCAACACCTCAAAGAAATGAAGCGATCGAAAGTCACTCCACACTATCAACATGACCCTATCTGGCCCTCATCCGTGATAAACAAAACGCCCCGCCGAAGCGGGACGTCTTTTTCAAACATTGCACTTGATGAGAGACTGCTTGCTTAAATATACAGAATCCTTTTCAAATTTCCTTACTGCATCCGGATACCCCGGGTTGCCCGCTCCATCATGGCCGGCATATGCATGCCCCGGCCGCCCATGCGGTTGATGTTGTAGGTGAAGGTCAGCATGAAGTAGCGCTGCAGGGTGCTGTTGCGCACATCCTCGAGATAGGTCTCACTTACGTTCCGGGTCACATTCGTATTCTGGTTCAACAGGTCGAAGACCGAAACCTTGATCTCGCCCCGCTTGTTCTTGAACACCTGCTTGGCGAAGGAAGCATTCCAGATCGCGAAGTCCTGGTTGAAGCCGGCCGTGCGACCGGTATTGAACGTGTAGTCGAAATCGGTCGACAGAATGAAATTCTTCGGGAAAGTGTAGGTGGCATCCGCCGAATAATTGTGCGTGAAATACGAGGCGTTATTCTGCTTGCTGATCGTGTACGCCACGTTATTGTAGTTCACGCTGGCCGTGATGCCCAGGTCCAGCTTCGACTTATAATTGTAGCTCAGGCGCAGGTCTTCGCCGACATTCAGGTTCTTCGAGTAGTTCAGCACATTGTCTACCACGCTGGCATCCCGGTTATACAGGATCCGGCTGGTGGCGTTGAAGTTGCCTCCCTTCATCTTCTTAATCGGGAAGCCCATGTTGAAATTGCCCGAGAGGCTGTACACACCGTCCACGTTGGCATAAGAGATCCGCTGCACGCCGCCGCCCAGGTTCTCCGTCGTCCGCGCGATCTTGTTCATTGTGTTGGAAAAGTTCACGAAAGCGAAGAGGTTCCGGAAGCGGAGCATGTCGAAGAAATTATAGCTCAGCATCACGTTGTTGGAGAACTCCTGCTTCAGGTTGGGATTGCCTTTATAGATATAGGGATAGCTCGACACGTCGGTCACATCCTGGAGCTGCGAGATCGTCGGCTGGTTGGTGCGGCCATTGTAGTTGATCCGGAGGCTGCGGCTGCGCTGGAACTGGTACTGGAACACAGCCGTCGGGAAGAAGTTGCGGAAGGTCTGCTGCACGTTCTGGCCCCGGGTCTTGTTATCGGAAGTCAGCTTCGTTTGCTGTACGGCGGCGCCGATCTGCCAGTTGTATTTCTTCTTCACCATCCGGAAATTGACACCGGCTCGGTCGGATACGTTCCCGTTCTCGAACACGTTGCTCAGGGTATCCACGGCCTGGTCGTAGCGGCCGGTGGCCGTATTGTAGTCGTAGGTGTACCGGTCGGAGCTGCTCTGGTTATTGCTGTGGCGATAATTGACCTCCAGCACTTTGTCGCGCGCCAGCGGCTCGGTATAGCTGAAGCCGATGCCGTAGTTATTGCTTGTGCTCCGCGTGGTGTTCAGGTTGTTGGTGTTGATCTCGCGGTACTTGAACCCGCTCTGGTTGTAGAGGCGCGAGCTGATCACGCTGTAGCGGTCGCGGTCATTGGTGCTGAGGGTGTTGTTGAAGGTCACGGCCAGCGTGCGTCCCGGGCGGCGCCATTTATGCCTCCAGATCACGTTGTTGCTCCAGTTGTAGCCCTTGCCTTCGCTGTTCGACAGGTTGCGGCTCAGGTTGGCCAGGTAGCTGGCGCTGCCCTTCTGTATTTTCGAAGAAAGCGTATCGTCGGAGAAGCTCTGGGATTTCTGGAAGTTCACCGAAGGCTGGTAGATGATCGAGTTGAAGGAGTCGATCGACCAGACGAGGTTATAGTTGAAGCGATGGTTGAAGTTCTCGTTCCGGCTCCAGACCTGTTCGTTGTTGAGTCCAAGGGAGTCGGCTGTGAAAAAGTTCTGCCGGAAGGATACCCGGTCATTGGTGGTTTTCGCATGGTTGAAGAAATACGAACCGTTGCCTTCCAGTTTGGGGCTCCAGGTATCGCGGTAGTTCAGTCCCAGTTGCGTGGAGGCCGTGATCCCGTTGCCGGTGCTGCCCAGGTTCAGGCCACTCATGCCGCCACTGAAGCCACCCATGCCGCCGCGGCCTACGTTCACCACGCTCATGCCACCCATGCCGCCGGAGAAGCCGCCACCGCTGCCGCCCGACATCATGCCGCCGCCGCCGCCGCCGCTGAACATGCCCAGCATATCGCTGAGCGTAAAGCCGATGTTATTGGTATTGTTGGTCTTGGCAATCACCGAAGCCTGCATGGCGCCCTTGAAGAAGTTGGCGTTCAGGCCCATGTCATAGCGCTCTTTCGTGCCGTAGCCGGCATAGGCTTTTCCGAAAATGCCTTTCTTCTTGTCTTTCTTCAGTTTGAGGTTGATCGCTTTGGTGCGGCTGCCATCATCGATCTTGTTGAACTTGGCCTGCTCGCTCATATCGTCGTACACTTCCACCTGGTCGATCATGTCGGCATTCAGGTTTTTCGTTGCGAGCTTGGGATCCGTGCCGAAGAACTCCTTGCCGTCGACATATACCTTCTGCACCTGCTCTCCCTGTGCCTTCACGGTACCATCTTTCTCCACCTGCACGCCGGGCAGCTTCTTCAGCAGGTCTTCCACGGTGGCATTGGGCTTGGTCTTGAACATATCGGCATTGTAGGCGAGCGTATCACCCTTCACGCGCACGGGCGCTTCGTCCTTCACCACTACTTCTTCCATGGACTTGTAGATGCGGTCCATTTTCAGCACGCCCAGGTTAGCCGTGGGCTCGGCCGCGGTGATGGAGAAGAATTTCTTGTAGGTCTGCAGGCCGGAATAAGTGGCCACGAGTTTGTAGTCGCCGGCGGCGAGGTTCTTCATTTCAAACTCGCCATTGGGCCCGGTAACGGTGAATGCGATCAGCGAGGAGTCGCTCGTCTGGATCACGGAAACCGTGGCATCGGCGAGCGGGGAAGCGGAGAGGGAGTCGCGGAGTGCGCCCCGGACCACGCCATTTACTTTCTGGGCAAAGGCGGGGAGGATGGCGATCAGCAGGAGGACCGCGACTGCGTAAAATTTCTTCATAAGCGAAAAATGATGCTACGAAGATATTCGCACTTTCTGTGAAGAGGGGTTAAATAACGTTAAGGGGCTGATGGACGGCGATGAAAAGGGGATGAACTGCTATTCCTGGGGACTAATTCGGGAACCTGCTAGGTTAGGGGGAACCTGCTAGGTCGGGGTGAACCTGCTAGGTTAGGGAGGACCTGCTAGGTTGGGGTGAACCTGCCAGGTTCAGTTCATGCGTGCCCCTTCGCAATCCATGCATTCCTTCATTTCCTGCCCTGCCCCTTGCCGTTAGCTTCGCAGCAAACCCTTAACCATATGGCCAACCGCATATTCGAAAACCCACTGATCAGGGACAAGGTCACCGTGCTGAAAAACAGGGAGGAAACAGACGGCGCCTACCTGCTGGTGGAAGTGGAGCTGGCCGTGGATGGCGGCAATGGCCTGCATTACCATGTGGATTTCGACGAAGAATTCATCCCGGTGGAGGGTGTGCTGGGCGTGGAGCTGGGAAAACGAAAGCTCCTGCTCGAACCCGGCAGGTCGGCCATCGCGCCCCGCATGCAGGTGCACCGTTTTTACAATCCCGGACCGGCACCGATCCGCTTCCAGGTGAAGATCACGCCCGGCGGCCGCTTCATCGAAGGCCTCTCGATCGCATACGGACTGGCGGAAGACGGGTTCACCAACAAAAAAGGCATCCCCAAAAACTTCGATCACCTGGCCCTCCTGCTCGAACTCTCGGGCACCCGCCTCACCGGCTGGATGCGGATCATCGAGCCCATGATCCTCCGCCGCGCAAAGACAGCCCGGGCGAAAGGCATTGAAAAAGAATTACTCGAGAAGTACTATCAGGGGAACTGACGACCTAGCAGGTTGGGGTGAACCTAGCAGGTTGGGGTGAACCTAGCAGGTTGGGGTGAACCTAGCAGGTTGGGATGAACCTAGCAGGTTGGGGTGAACCTGCTAGCTCCACATAGCCGCCCGCTTGAATCGTAAAGCCGTGCAGCTTACCTTTCCGTATCATGCGGATCCTGCTTCCTATACTGCCTGTTCTCTTTTGCCTGTGGGCAAATGCCCAGGCCTTTAACCCGATCCCGGTTGAAGGCCTGGGTATTCGCGATCAGCCCCGGTCAATCGAACAACGCATATTCGTGATTCCGGCGGGGCAGGCCATTACGTGGCATCCGGCCGACTCAAGTCCTTATTACTTACGGATCGATAGTTTTTTCCGCTTTCCTCAGTTGGCGCTCCACACAACCGGGTATGGTCCCGGCCGGAAGGAATCGTCGCTTTCGTTTTGGCAGTTTCCGGCAACGGCTGATGGGATAGGAAGGGGATATTGGCTCGGCCCTTCGAACGACACCCTCGGTCAGTTTCAGATCCACCACATGGACCGCTTCCTGGTCGAACGCTATGATCTTTCTCCTTCCGGCGACAGCATTATCAGGACGGTCAGCCGATTCGATGAAGCACACCGGATCCAACGCATCGAACGCATCCGGTTATTTGGAGACCGAAAAACGGAAACTTTCATCTATCATTTCTCATCTCCGGACAGCTTCACCGAAACCATTCAGACAACGGCCGGCAAGGACAGTCGGGAAGTGAGTTTCATCCATCAGATACAGAGTATGGACATACATGGAAACCCGACACGGATCCTCTCGAACGACCGTTCGGATGGGAGCCGATATCTGACCATCGTCATGTACACCTATCGAATTGATGGAGCGATGTAGCGAGTTCAAGCCTTGTGTAAAAGCAGCCGAAAGGGTATCGATCAATTCTTCTTTCGCTTTGCACGTTCGCTGGACTTCCAGTGCCTGTATTCCGGATCGGTTGCGTTTAAATACCATTCGATGAAAAGTCCAAAAACTAAAAAGCTAAACAGCCAAAGAAGGAGAATGGATCCGATTCGAATCCAAGTATATTCGAACCAGGCTTCGATCATCGAATTTTTATACGCCAATGCAAACAGGCCGAGAGTAAGCCCCATAGATAAAAGGATGTGAAACACTGCTACATCGCCGATTTTGCCACTGTTGTTCTTCCCTTTGTATCGTTCGAGTGGACATTCAAAGTACATCACCCTCTTCCCGAACAGAAAAAGCCCAAGCAGCAAAGGGAGAACAAGAAGGATCATTCCCCCAGGTGATGGGATACGCAAAATCTCGATATCCATAAACTAGATCAGCTGATTTTATTGGCCCAAAGGACGATTCACCACAGCCTGCCGACTCCGCCCGCCGTAGCCTTGGCAAAGGCGGGCCATTGCCTACTGCCTATTGCCTACTGCCTACTAACTAAACAGGTACTCCACATCCTCGCGGCTCAGTGCCTTCACGAACGAGCTGTCGTCCGCGATCAGCTCCTTCGCCAGCAGGCGCTTCTTCTCCTGTAGCTGCATGATCTTGTCTTCGATCGTATCCTTACAGATCATCCGGTAAGCGAAGATGTTCTTCGTCTGCCCGATGCGGTGCGTCCGGTCGATGGCCTGCTGCTCCACCGCGGGGTTCCACCAGGGATCCACGATGTACACATAATCCGCCGCCGTGAGGTTCAGACCCACACCGCCCGCCTTCAGCGAGATGAGGAAGACCCGCGTCTCTTCGTCGTTCTGGAAAGACTGGATCGCCTTCTCCCGGTCGGGCGCCGACGTAGAGCCATCAAAGTACTCGAACTTCACACCCAGCTGGGTCAGCTTCTCGCGGATCAGCGCCAGCATGCCCAGGAACTGCGAGAAGATCAGGGCCTTGTGATGGCCGATGTTTTCCGTGATCTCACGCGCCAGCTCATCAAGCTTGATCGAATGGTTCTCGAACTGCTCCTGCTCATTCAGGATAGCCGGCGAATCGCAGATCTGGCGCAGCTTCATCAGGCCTTGCAGGATCGTCAGCTGCGACTTCGAAATGCCCTGCTCCTCGATGGTGCCCATGATCCGCGCGCGGAAATCGTTCCGGTAGGCATCATAGATCCTACGCTGCTCATCTTCCATTTCGCAGAAGAGGATCTGTTCGGTCTTGGCCGGCAGGTCCTTGGCCACCTGCTCCTTCGTGCGGCGCAGGATGAAGGGATACAGTATTTTCTTGAGGTGCTCTTTCTGTTCCTGCTCCCCGAACTTGTCGATGGGGATGGCAAACTCCTGGCGGAAGAACTCCACCGATCCGAGCATGCCCGGGTTGAGGAAGTTCATCTGCGCATAGATGTCGAAGGTGTTGTTCTGGAGCGGCGTACCCGACATGCAGAGGCGGTGCTTTGCATTCAGCAGCGAAGCGGCCTTCGTCACCTTGCTCTGCGGGTTCTTGATCGCCTGCGATTCGTCGAGGATCACGTAATCGAGCGGCTGCTGCACGAAAAGCTTGATATCGCTGCGCAGGGTGCCATAGGTGGTGATCACCACGTTGTGTCTGCCCAGGTCTTCCGTAGCCCGGCTGCGGAGCGGACCATGATGAATATAATAGGAAAGCGAAGGCGTGAATTTCTTGATATCGTTCTCCCAGTTGTAGATCAGGGTTGTCGGGCACACCACCAGCGCGCGCAGGGCGCCGTCCGACTTCTCGTACGAGTGCTGCAGGAAGGATAAGGCCTGCACGGTCTTACCCAGACCCATGTCATCGGCCAGGATCCCGCCCCAGTTCACTTCATGCAGGTAGTTGAGCCATTGGAAACCCGCTACCTGGTAAGGACGCAGGATGGGCTGCAGGTTTTCGGGCGCCGGCAAATCGCTGATCTTTTCAAACTCCCGGATGCGCTCGTACTTCTCCTCCAGCTGAATGGACAGCTCTTCCTCGTTGCGGTTCTCATACAGCTCGTCGATCACCGTCATGTGAAAACGCGAAAGCTTGAGCTTGTCGGTACGTCCTTCACCCACGCGGAAGAGCAGCGAGTACTTCTTCAGCCACTCTTCGGGAAGGATGCCCAGCGTGCCGTCGTTCAGTTGTACGAACTGCTGCTTGTTGGCCAGGGCTTTCTTCACCTCGGCCACGCTTACTTTCTGGTCGCCGAAAAGAATGTCCACCTTGGCATCGAACCAGTCGGTATGCGAAGAGATATAAATATGCGTGGTCGGCTTGGCCGTGTTGAACCGGAAGTTCTTCAGCGCCTCGAAACCATATACCGGCGTCTTCGATTCGTTCATCGTGTCTACGAAGAGGAAGAACCAGTTGTTCTTCAGCACATCGGCGCCCTTGAGTGCCAGGGCCGCGCCATCGTCGTAAGCGATGAAATTGGAATGCAGCACCCGCAGTTTATCGAGGAAGGCCTGCTCGGCCTCGCGGTTGCGGTGTACCACCACTACCTTGTCCTCCACCGGGATGATCAGCTCGTCCTTATCTTTTGCTTTGGTATCGTAACCTTTATAATTGAAGATGGGCTGGAACACGAGGTATTCGCCTTTCTCCTGGAGAAAGAGCTTCACTTCGGGCTCGCCGTCTTTCACTTCCGCTACCAGGCTCTTGTCGAAATCTACTTTGTACTGCTTCGTCAGCGGCATGAGCGTGCGGCTGAGGTACTGCGGCCAGTCCGACTCATTCACCTTCAGCATGCCGCCCGAGGGGAAGCTTTCGGCTGTTTCAATAGCCTCTTCATTTTTCCATCCATAGAGTTGCCCGTTGTAGAGGAAGAGGATCGAAGAGGGACATTCGTTATCGTCGAGGCCATAAGCAACCGCCTCCGGCTTCACGAAACATTCCACTTCATATTTCTTTCCTTTCTGCGTTACGCTGAAATGCGGTTCCAGCGGGGCTGCCGAGAGTTCTACCTGCTCGAGCGTATTGGTCTTGAATGCTTTTCCTTTCGGCAGTACATACATGGGCACGGATCCCGGGTCGGCAAAGAGCTTCTTCATCCGCGGGAACAGGTATTCCACGATCAGCTTCTTCGTATCCGCCGGCAGGTCATCCTCATCGTTGTGGATGATGTTCTCCCAGATGCCCGAGAATGGTGAGTTCCGGCTCACATATTTATTGATCTCGCTGTCCTGGAGCTTGCGCACGAGGGTCAGCAGGTTCTTGTCTTCATCAGTGTACACATCGATATTGATGTATTTGCTCAGCTCCAGCTTCTGCACATTGCCGGCAAAATTGCCTTCTTCATCCATCTCGCCTTCAATGAGGTCGAAGGTGAAGAAGGGATAGCCGGCCTTGTTGAAGTTGAACACCACGCCCAGCCGGCGGGTGATCACCTGTTCTTTCGGCGTTGGGTCTTCCTCTTCCACAGCCGTCACCGGCTCTGCCACCGGGCGGGCCAGGGGCTGCGGAGTGGCGATGCGCTTGATCGTAGGGTCGAGCACACGGAGGAAGGGCTTGCCGTCTTTATAGTTGAATTCGAATTTGCCTTTGAGATCGTCGTTGAGCGAGTAGCCGTAGGCTTCGAGCAGCTTGTTCTTTTCCTTGTCCCAGTTGCGGATCGTTTCGAAGAAATGCGGTCCCTTGGTGCGGAGGAAGTGGAGGAACACGATCACTTTCGGCAGGGCCAGCAGGTGCTCATGGTCCTGGTAGTTGGAGCTCGTATCAAAATTTCGTTCTTCGTTGCGACGGATGATCACCGAGAAATCCTCTCCATCGAGCTTCACCGTGGCCTTCACCAGTTCGTCGGCCGCCGTTTCGATCACGGGCTTGTTTTTCTTCAGCCAGTCTTCCGCCTCCTGCATGATCTCGTGCGAGGAGAGCAGGTGCATGGTCTTCAGGTCGATGGTCTTCATCTTGGCCACCGTATGCTTCTGGTCGTAGTGCTGGTTCTCCGATTCCAGCTGGCCCTTGTCGATCATCTCCTGCAGGCGGATCAGGGCTGCCGATTCGTGGCGGCAGATATCGCCCAGGTTATAGGGGCAGGCACAACGGAGCGAAAGCGATTTCGGATCCTTGTAATTCTGGATGTATACCTTGTAGTAGGTGGAATAGGAATCATCACGCACACGGAACACCACCGAGCCGAAAAGCTCATCGTGCTCCACCAGCTCCACGAAGCCGATGGCATGGATCTTCTTCCCCCGGCGGATCACTTCATCGCTTCCGTGGGTATAGACGTATTTCAGTAAATGCGGTAGTGCCAAGTTCGAAGGTTTTTTTCAATATGGAGATCGGATCACACAAGTCCGGCAGTGCGCCGGACCGACCATCGTCCATGGGTTCGTTCAAAAAAGGGTAATCGGCAAAAGTAAACGAAACCTTTCCAGAAAACCTGAGAAAAAACGCTAAATCACAAAGCGCAGGCAGAAGGAATTACTTTGCAAGGACGTCCAAACGAGGTACCCCGAGATTCGGGAACGATTGGACCAAACCAAAACAACCGGTTGACCGACCCCGAATTCATAGCAGCCCTCCGGCAAGGGCAGGACGCCGCTTACGAGCTGCTGGTGCGCCAGTACGGGGGGCGTGTGTACCATACGGCACTGGGCTTCCTCCAAAATGAGCAGGAGGCTGAAGACCTGGCGCAGGAGGTGTTCGTACGTGTTTTCGAGCGCATCGGCAGCTTTCGGGGTGACGCGGACCTGGGGACCTGGATCTACCGGATCGCGGTCACCGCCTCGCTCGACGCCCTGCGCCGGCGGAAAAGGAAGAAGCGCGGCGCCGGCCTGCTGGGTTTCTTCAACCGGGAAGAAGACCCCGGATCGCAGGCAGACTTCCACCACCCGGGCATCGTCGCTGAAAAGAAGGAAGACGCGGCCCTGCTGTTCAAAGCCATCCGGCAGCTGCCCGAAGCGCAACAGACGGCCTTTTTGCTGCTGAAGCTCGAAGGGCTCAGCCAGGCCGAGGCGGCGGCCATCATGAACATCAGGGAAGGCGCCCTCGAATCCCTGCTCCAGCGGGCAAAGGCCAACCTTAGAAAAAGCTTGCATCAACTCATTCGACCATAACATGGAAAAAGAAAAGCGGATCAACGAAATACTCAATGCCTTTGAAGGCGTGCAGCCGGCCGAAGGCAATCCCTTCCTGGCCACGCGTGTGCTCCAGCGCATTCGTACGCTGCAGGAGCTGCCCCGGGCAAGACAGTGGCGCCTGGCCCTCGTGATGGCGGCGGTGATCCTTCTGAACCTGATCACCATTCGCCAGCTGCACCACCCCTCGGAGCCCTCCGGAAATGCAGCCCGCGCCCTGGCGAGCGATTATTCGATCACCATCCCCGAATCGTACTGATATGACCCCCCAACGCACTTCCTGGCTCACCGTTTCGGTACTCCTCCTGGCCCTGGTGAACGTCGGCCTGCTGGTCTTCATCTGGCTCCAGCGGCCGGAGCGGGCCGCCACGAGCGACCTTCGCCCTCCAGGCCCGCCGGGTGATGCCCGCGGGGTCCTCATCCGGGAATTGCAGCTGAGCGAAGCCCAAGTCCGCAGCTTCGACTCGCTGCGCGAAATGCATTTTCCCGAGGTGCGCCGCCTGCAGGACGGGGTCCGCCAGCGCAAAGACGAGGTCTTCTCCCTGCTGGGACGCCCGGCCGACAGTGCCCGCGCATCACTGCTTACCCGCGAGATCGGCGAGCTGCAAAGCGGCATCGAAGCCAATACCTTCCGGCACTTTGTCGCCCTGCGGGCCTTGTGTACCCCTGCGCAGCAGGCAACCTTCGACCGCATTATCCGGGATGTGCTCCGCAACATGGCCCCCCGTCCAGGCGGACCCGGAGGACCAGGAGGACCAGGCGGACCGCCTCCACCACGGCGGATGGAATAAAAATGCGAACAGCGAAGGAAGTAGTCAATTTCAACGTCAAAAGCAAAAGCCTCCTATGCACGTATACAGGATCGTTCTGATCGCCTTGCTTGCAGCCACGGCCTGCAAAAAGAAAAATGATGATGCCGGCTCTGGCGGCAATACCACCGCGGGTCCGGAGATCTACCGGAAGATCTATGGCGCTACCGACATCTATGTGGAAGGCAGCTACGTGGTGATCAAGGTCAACGCCCTGCCCGATCACAAGAGCCCTTACTACCAGGGAACGCAGTGGGCAGCCACGAAATATGAAGCCTATAAT